>JBIOVC010000576.1:0-6499 GCA_044867545.1 Hyphomicrobiaceae bacterium
GTGGCCTCGCGCACCGACCCGTGCGGCTGGCACCCCCTCGCTATGCGCGCTTGACCTCGATCTGCCGCGCCTTGGCGACGGCCTCGGGGCGCTTCGGCAGCGTGACGGTCAGGACGCCCTTGTCGAACTTCGCATTGATGGCGTTCTCGTCCACGGCGTCGGGAATACGCAGTGCGCGGCGGAAGCTGCCATACCGCCGCTCCATCACGTGGTAGTCCGCGCGCTCGTCCTTCTTCTCGAAGCTCTTCTCGCCGCTGATCGACAGCACACCGTCCTGCAACGAGACCTTGATATCCTTCTCATCGAGCCCAGGCAGCTCTACTTCGACGGTCAACTGCTTCTCGTCCTCGCGAACGTCGACACGAGGCACCAGGGTACCCGCGTCGCCCCATACACGCGGCAGGATATTTCCCCCACGGCCGAAGAAACTGTCGAACAGGCCGTTCATCTCGGTGCGCAGGCTCTCGAACGGGTCTGCGAACCATGGGGTGGGGGTGCCCGAGCGCTCTTGGCGGGGGGCGGGCGTCGTTTCGCGTGCCATAGCTTGCTCCTCCTGATGAGTGGTGAAATCGGCAACGGCCGAAGCTCGGCAACCTCGGGGGCCGTGCTCGGTGTCTACAATCTGGGTAGGCGGGCGGCCTTGATCCAGATCAGAGACCCGGATCAGGCTTCATGAGGCGCGGCTCGGGTCTTGCCCCGGCTATCACTCACAATTGGTTTCGGTCGCGGGACAGCCGCTGAAGGTTGCCGGAATGTGGACGTAGAGGCCGCTGTCGGCGTCCTTCACTACGCCTCTGAGCGTCGAGAACAGCTCGCACTGCAGGGTCTGGCGCGTGTGGGTAAAGCCTTTGCAGACACCCGGCAGATTGGCGCACAGCGACTGGCATTCGGATGCGCGCTCGACCCTCAGGTAGGTGCGGTTCGTATCCGAGTCGTACCTTTGCCTCAGCTTCTTCCCGGCTGCCTTCTCGACATCAGCCTCCGATACCGGGTCGCCGCGGAGGGCACGATCCCAGAGCAGTCTGAACGTCGACTGGATCGGCGCGCCGAACCCCGGCATGACCTCCGAGTGGACAGGCCCGGTCTTCGAGAACTCGGCGGAGAACTTCGGATAGCATATGCCGTTGTCGTAGCTGAAGGCGGCGCAAGGCGGATCGCCGAAGAGCGAATCGAAATAGCAATATGCACGGCACTCGAAGAGGCTGCTGCGGTAGCCGAACTGCAGGACATCCAGGGCGTCCTCGTCGGGCGAGATCGCGGGCGTGATGTCACTGCCGGCGATATCGACGTCGCGCAAGATGGTGAACCGGCCATAGAGCTGCGCGGCGTAGATGGCGATGAACAGCACCGCCACGATCGGCAGCCAGCGCCTGATCTGGGCGCGCGCCTTCAACTGATCGATGCGGTCGAGAGCGGCCGAGCGATACCGGCTGTTCGGATACTGGACCAGGAAGTTCTGGATGAAGTTCGGGTCCCGACTGCGCTTGAGCACCTCCCAGTAGCTGTCCTCGCGCGCGCGCTCCTGCTCGCCGCGGAGCCGGTCGCGCTCGGCCTCGTCCAGCCCCCTGGCGTCGGCCGGCGCGCCGGGCGCAAACCGGAACGGCTCGAACAGGGCCGAATGGTCCCACGGGATCTGCTGGCCGCCGGTCTTGTCGTAGACGGCCTTGCGCACATCCATCAGCACTTCGGTGACGTGCTTGCCGGAGTCATCGATGTACTCGAGGAGCGCCTCGGTGAACGGGCTGTTCATGCCGGTGCCGTCCAGCGCCACGAAGTGAGGCTGGGTGGCGAAAGCGACATAGACCCCCTTCGGCGCGCGCACGTTGGCGAGACCGTGGCCGGTGCTGAGCGAGCGCGAAAGCCCGCCCGGCGCAAGCGTCCTCGGCAGCGGGTTGTCGCGGCAGCAGTCGAGCATGACGACACTGGTCCGGGCCGCCGCGCCGAGCGCCTCGAGAACGGCCGCGAGGTCTACCGTCTGCTGCTTCAGGTCGAGCTTGGAGAATATCTGGCCGTCGACCGGCATCAGGTAGTTCTCGCCGTCGACCTGCAGTCCGTGGCCGGCGTAGAAGAACACGCCCTCCGTCAGCGCACCCTGCTGGCTCGCCTTGGCGAGCTCGTTGCAGAACTCACCGACGACGCGGCGAAACTGCTCACCGCTCAGATTGAGCTCGGTGCGAACGTCGAAGCCGAGCTCGACCAGCTTCTGCCCGAGCGACGTCGCATCGTTGGTCGGGTTGCGCAGCGGCGCGCCCGGATAGTTGGCATTGCCGATGACGAGCGCACGACGGTGGACCTCGGGCTGCGGCAGCATGGGGTAGCCTCTCCTGACGCGCGGCGGTTGGCGTGAAGACGAGCTTAGGCGGGCCTCCCGGACCCGATCAGGCAGGCATTTTAGCAAGGCGGCGCCGGTCCTGGCCGTGGCCGTCCGACAACACTGGGCAACCGACCGCCATAACTGTTCCCTCCCAAGCCGACGAAGAAGGCGGCGGCGATCGGCATCTCGCTCAGAGGCGCGGCAGGGCTGCGGAGCCGATGTAGACCGAGAATGTCTCGCACCAGATCGTCACTGTCTGAAACCGCGCAATGTCGGTTCCGTCGGGGACCGCATAGTTCTGGCTCCCGGTGAACGACTTCAGCGGCGCGAGCTTCACCCGTCCCGCATCGGCCCTGAAGGCAGACTGCTCGCCGACGGGGACCGTATTGAGATAGACCCAGTAGTTGGGACCGGGTCCCGCTTTGAAGCTCTCGTCGAAGCGGATGACGACCATCCGGTCGGTCCTGTACAGGCTGCCGGTCCCGTCGGCCCAATGTACGAAGTCGCGACCAGGTGCTTTCTCGTCAAAGCGGAACGTACCGATGCGGCTGACTGTCGTGGCGCCTGCGCCGGGCGGGGCTTCAGAGACGACAGGCGGCGGGAATAGAAACGGGAAAGCGATCAGCATGCCGCCAGCTCCGGCGATCACGCCGAGCACGCCACCCACGATGAACGCAAGCCAACGCCCCAAGACCCGTCCTCCGTGCCCCGTCGCACAGGTTCAAGGTAGATTATGGCCTCGCCAAGTGGAACCTTGGCCAGCCCCTCGATTTAGGCGCCCGTAGCGCGGTTATTTGCAGTAGCGCTCGCGGCCGCCGCCGCGGCGGGCTAGGTCGAGGTGGAAATGATCGTGGTGGAAGCGGTCGTTGTCGGGGCCGAGCACAGTGGTGAACTCGCGGCACGCGCCGGCGTGGATCGAGCGCAGGAAGGCGCGGTCGCGCGGATCGCCATCCCAACCCTCGCGCACAGTGATGCGCCGGCCGTCCGCCAGGTGGAATTCTGAGATGTCGATGGCATTGGCGTGTCCGTGCTCGGAGAGCTTGCCGCCATACTGGTTGTTGATCGGCCGGCAACTGTAGGACCCGGCGACCTTCAGCTCCGCGATCGAGACACGATAGTAATAGCGCGCGGCCGGCTCGACGACGCCCTGCACCCAGCGCTCGACCGCCGGGATCATGTTACAGCGCAACAGCGCGCGAGGCTGCAGCGCGACACGGCCGTTGGCGGCGGCCCACATTTCGAAGGGACGAATGGCGCCGCAGGCGCTCGGGCCACCGAGCGACACCCGGCTCAACAGGAACTGGCTTTCACGGACGTGGCCGGAGACGAGGCAGGCCCGCTCCGCCTCTTCGCGCCAGGGTTCGTACTTGGCAACGAAATTGGGGGCCTGGCTGCATCCCCAAACGAGCAGCCCGACGACAACAGCAGATCCAAACAGGACAACGCGATACCCGAACATTGGGCCGCGATGGTACGGCCGGTAACGCTAAAGAAGCGTTAAGCCCGACACTACCGGCGCCAGTCGAAGTCCCTTTGGATGCGCCGCTCGGCGGAGAGGCAATCTGTGGGGGAGGGCGTGGGTCGAAACTGAGCCTTGAGGAGCTGCGGCTCGAGAGCGAGGCCGGAAATCTCCAGCAGGAGTTTCTGGCGCGTCGCCGTAACGAACTCGGACGACTGGCGGATCGGTATCATGAATGCGCCTTCGCCGCCGATCACGCAGCTGCTGTAGTAGAGATCGAGGTCCATGATGTCGTAGGTGTTCCACGACGAGCCCGGCCGGATCATGACCGGCAGGCCGTTGATGACGACACCGCCGGCGATGATCTGCTCTCGGATCGGCGCAACGACCGGCCCTGAATTGTTCACTCCATCGCCGGAGATGTCGATCACGCGGCGGATGGCGCGAAAGCCGCTGGCCTCGAACTGCCGGTTGGCGAAAGCCAGCGCAGTCGAGATCGAGGTCATGCGCAGCCGGCTCGGCGGGCGGTCGGCAAGGCGCGCCGCAAAGGAGTCCGCGCTCTCCGCGCCGTCGATCAGCGTCCACGGGACCACGATCGTCTGGGTCTCGGGTCCGGCCCATTCGATGTAGGTGGCCGCAATCCGCCCATGCAGGCCGGACTGGATCGCCTTCACAATTGTGGGATCGCGGAATGCCGCGACATAGCCGTCCCGCTGCAGACGCTGCTCCTCGACATCCATCGAGTATGAGACGTCAACAGCCAGAACGAGCTCTAAATCAACCTCCACCTCCGCCCGCGCAGCCAACGTGGTGGCGGCAAGCAGGAACAGGGCCAGGGCGATATGACGTGCTCCGACCAGCACTTTCATAGGCCAAGTCTGCCACACGCGGCACGGGATTGGCAAAGGGCAACGATTCGGTATGGGCAATAAGGACTTTTGACCGAAGGCGAGATTATCCACAGGCCGATGCGCCGGGGCGTGGATTGTTCGAGACGCAACTTTGCAGGCTTGCTACTTCTCAGGGGCCTGAAAGTGCGTTTCTGTACCAGTTGTGTAGCGTTACGAAGGCCTCCGCAGTTTTCGGTGGGTGGTCGCCATCCGACCCGCGTTGGAGTGCAACGCGACGCCCCTCGACTTGCGGAGGCCTTTCGCATGTCTGGCGGCTTCCGACCGCTTCCAAGCGTTCAGGCGCGTCGCCTGAGGAACGCGATCGTCCCTTCCTTGTAGCTGCGGTCGCCGACGGCCTTCATGTGGTCGCGATCCGCGATATCCAGCGCCTCGGCGCCGGGTATCAGCGCCGCAAGCTCGGCCGCCGAGCCGCCGATGACGTCACGCGTGCCGACAGCGACAAGCACGGGGCACGCGATCCCGGCCAGAGCCTCGGGAGTGATCGGCTCGCGTGATGCTCGGATGCAAGCCGCCAATGCCCGGAGATCGCTCTTCGTCTGGTCGGCAAAGGCGCGGAACGTGCGGGCGGTCGGGTTCGTCACATCGTCTATGCTTGCGGCTTCCAGAGCGTGCGCAATTGGTCCGGTTCCGGCCATGCCGCGAACCATGTTGATGCCAAGACCGGCGAAGATCAGACTGCGGACGCGCGCGGGGTGATTGAGCGCCAGGAACGCGGAGATACGCGCGCCCATCGAATAGCCCATGACGTCGGCGCGGGGGATCGTCAGATGATCGAGCAGCCGGCGGGCATCCTCGGCCATCAGCGGCGCGCCGTAGTCCTCCGGGCGGTAGAGCTTCGCGCTCTGGCCATGCCCGCGGTTGTCGAGCGCGATCACGCGGTAGCCGCCCGAGGTCAGGAACGTCACCCAGCCGGTATCGACCCAGTTGACCCGGGCGTTGGAAGCGAAGCCATGAATCAACAGCACCGGGTCGCCCGCACCCTGGTCGATGTAGGCGATCTCAACGCCGTCTGAGCTGAATGTCGGCACGCTCGGCTCGTCCCGTTTCACATCCGCCGGCGACTGCCGCCTGCGACGGGGCCTCCCCTATCATTGTCACGGCGCCGCCGCTATGGTCCGCAAGCGTCGAAACCGGACCCCAACTGCGAGCAACCGGATGGCTGGCAACATCGTTCCTCATTTCGCCAACGACAAGGGGGCGGAGAAGATCTTCATCGGTGTGAGGGAGTTCCAGTGCATGGGCGCGCGGCCGCCCTTCGACCATCCGCATGTCTATCTCGACATGGGTGCCGATAGCCAGATCCTGTGCCCCTATTGCTCGACACTTTACATCTGCGACAGCCGGCTCAAGCCGGACGAGACCGCGCCTGAAGACTGTCTCGTCTCGGAGCAGGCCTAGTGTGATGATCGAGAAATTCGCCGGCGCTCGCGGCTATCCTCAGAGCGAATTTCTCGATCTGAATCACACTAGCAACTCTATGATTCTAGTGTCCCTCATGATTCCGAAGTTCGCTCGGAACCTAGCATCGAGCGCAGGCGAACTTCGGAATCGGGACACTAGCTGATGCAGGGCCCGTGAGCGTCCCTCGCCCAATCCTGATCGCAGGGGCGGGCATCGCCGGGCTCGCGCTTGCGCTCGCACTCTCCCGGCGTGGTTTGCCCTCCAGACTGCTCGAGAAGCGGACGGCGCTGACCGAGGCAGGCGCCGGAATTCAGCTCGGGCCGAACGGCATGCGGGTGCTCGAAGCAATCGGCGTCGCCCGCCGCCTGGAGCCTGCGGCCGGCAAGCCTGTCGCGATTGCGCTGCACGACGGCC
>JBIOVC010000577.1:0-2692 GCA_044867545.1 Hyphomicrobiaceae bacterium
CCTTCGGGACGGTACTTGGCAGGGTCCGCGCGCGAGTGGCCGCTGTAGCGGTAGGTCTTGCACTCGATCAGCGACGGCCCGCCGCCCGCCCGCGCCTTGTCGTAGGCGGCGAGCGCTGCGCGGTAGACGGCGTCCGCGTCCTGCCCGTCGATCAGGATCGGCTCGAGCCCATAGGAGCGCGCGCGGTCGGCGGCAGGATGCTCGACCGCGGTCACCTCGCCGATCGGCGTGTATTCCATGTAGAGGTTGTTCTCGCACACGAACACCACGGGGAGCTTCCACACCGCCGCGAAGTTCAGCGCCTCGTGAAACGCCCCGATGTTGGTAGTCCCATCCCCAAAGAAGCAGACCGACACGTCCTTGTGGCCCTTGTACTGCGCGCGCCACGCGGCGCCGCAGGCGATCGGCAGATGCGCACCGATGATGGCATAGGACCCCATCACGCCGTGCTCGGCCGAGGTCAGGTGCATCGACCCGCCCTTGCCGCGCATCAGCCCGTTGTCGCGCTGCATCAGCTCGCCCAGCACCTTCTCGACCGGCACGCCGCGAGCGAGCGTGTGCGCGTGGCCCCGATAGGTGCAGAACGAGAGGTCGCCCAGCTGCATCGCCGAGGCAAAGCCCGTCGCGACCGCCTCCTGCCCGAGCGACAGGTGGCTTGTCCCCTTGACGAGGTTCTGCAGGAACAGGTCGTACGCGCGCTGCTCGGCCTCCCGGAGCCGGACCAGCATGCCGAACATGCGGAGCCGCATCTCCTCCCCAATGTCGTCGTTGAGGGCGGGGTTGGACGCGGCCGCGCGATCTTTGATTCTTGCCATCTAAGCTCCTTGGGCTTGCCGGCGTCGCTCGGTCAGCCGGACCTTAGCCTGCCGCGCAAACCGCGGGCAACTGGCGTCGCCTCCCCCACTTGCGACCTGTCCCCTCTCCCCGCTTGCGGGGAGAGGGCAAGGGTGAGGGGCAGGTGTCTCGCCACGTCGGAGCAAGGTCCTGCCCGTCACCCCGACCTTCTCCCCCGTCGTGAAGGACGAGGGGAGAGGGAGAACCGAGCGCAATTGACAGCCACCAGGGTGCGCGGCAGGGTTTTCCGCAACGGAGAGAACGGCTGCATCGGCCAGCTTAGGGAGAGCGCGCCATGAACGATCGAAAAGCTGAGCCCAAAGTCGTGCGTGAGGACGACGCACTGCGCGACCTCGAGCCCCATTGGAACTGGAAGCGAGCCCTGCCCGCCCCCGGCCACACCAACGTCGACTTCGAGACCCGCGTCGATTTCCGCCGCCTGCACCGCTACCGCCTTGGCCGCGCCAAGCAGGCTCTCAAGAACTCCAAGCTCGGCGCGCTGCTGCTGTTCGACGTCAACAACATCCGCTACCTCACCGGCACCAAGATCGGCGAGTGGGAGCGCGACAAGCTCTGCCGCTTCGCTCTGCTCGCGGGCGACAAGGAGCCGATCGAGTGGGATTTCGGCTCGGCCGCCGTGCACCACCGGCTCTATTGCGACTGGCTGCCGCCCGAGAACTTCCGCGCCGGCATGCTCGGCATGCGCGGCACCGTTCCCCCGTCCGCCGGCCTGATGAAGCGCCACGCCAAGGAGATCGCGGGGCTCTTGAAGGAGGCGGGCGTCGCCGGCCAGCCGCTCGGTGTCGATCGTGTCGAGCCCGGCATGTGGCTCGCGCTCGAGAAGGAAGGACTGAAGCTGGTCGACGGCCAGCAGGTGATGCTCGACGCCCGCGAGATCAAGAACATCGACGAGATCACCCTGCTGAACCAGGCCGCCGCCATGGTCGACGGCGTCTATCACATGATCTGGGAGGAGCTGAAACCGGGCGTCCGCGAGAACGACATCGTCGCCCGCGCCAACAAGATGCTCTACGAGATGGGCTCCGACGACGTCGAGGCGATCAACGCCATCTCCGGCGAGCGCTGCAACCCCCACCCGCACAATTTCACCGACCGCCTGATCCGCCCCGGCGATCAGGCCTTCTTCGACATCCTCCAGTCCTACATGGGCTACCGCACCTGCTACTACCGCACCTTCAACGTCGGCCGCGCCACCGACGCCCAGCGCGATGCATACAAGCTCTGCCGCGAGTGGCTCGACTTGGCGATCCAATTGATCAAGCCCGGCCAGTCGACCGACCGCGTCGCCTCGGTATGGCCGAAAGCGGACGAGTTCGGCTTCCCCGACGAGATGGCAGCCTTCGGCCTGCAGTTCGGCCACGGCCTGGGGCTCGCGCTCCACGAGCGGCCGATCATCTCGCGGCTCGTCTCCATGGATCAGCCGATGGAGCTCAAGCCCGGCATGGTGTTCGCGCTCGAGACCTACTGCCCGGCCAAGGACGGCTATTCGGCCGCGCGCATCGAGGAGGAGGTCGTCGTCACCGATACCGGCTGCCGCCTCATCACCCACTTCCCGGCCGAGGACCTCCCGATCGCGAACGCGTATTGAGCCGCCACACGCGTAGGTTGGGTCAACCCCGGCCAAGGCCGGGGGCGACCCAACACACGTCGAAATCCGAAAAATGTTGGGTCATCGCTGCCGCTCGACCCAACCTACAGATGATGCACCACCCTCACGCAATCGAGCGCACCACGCCGCCGTCGACGCGCAGCGCCGCGCCGGTGGTGGCCGAGGCCTGCTGCGAGCACACGTAGACGACCATGTTCGCCACCTCCTCGACCGTCGCCATCCGGCCGA
>JBIOVC010000578.1:0-5007 GCA_044867545.1 Hyphomicrobiaceae bacterium
GCCGCTCCCGGTTCCCGCAAGCCTGTTGGATCGAAGTGGACATGCGGTCGCTCGAGCTGGGCGCACGCTTCGACGCGATCATCGCCTGGGACAGCTTCTTCCATCTCGACCAGCACGAGCAGCGCACCATGTTCGACGTGTTCGCGCGCCACATCCAGCCAAACGGCTTCCTGCTCTTCACCTCAGGCCCGAAAGCAGGAGAAGCGATCGGCGACCTCTACGGGCGGCCACTGTTCCACGCGAGCCTCGACGAGGCCGAGTACCGGCGCCTGCTGGAAGGAGCGGGCTTCGATGTGCTGCGCTATTCTCCCGAGGACCCGGACTGCGGCGGCCACACCGTCTGGCTCGCCCAAGCTGTAGCGTAGGAACCTACGCCCTGCCTGACCCGGCCTTGCCGCTGGCGACATCGGCTTCGGCTTCCTCGCCGGCCTCGAACAGGCCGATCTGCCCGCTCGATCGGGCACCAGGCCCGGTAAGGCCGAGATGCCGGTAGGCGCGCAGCGTCAGCACGCGTCCGCGCGGCGTGCGGCCGATGAACCCCTGCTGCAGCAGATAGGGCTCGACGATCTCCTCGAGCGCATCGCGCGGCTCCGAAAGCGCCGCCGACAGCGTCTCGATGCCGACCGGCCCGCCGTCGTAGTGGACTGCGATGCATCTGAGATAGCGGTGGTCGAGCGCGTCGAGTCCTTCGTTGTCCACCTCGAGCGCCGTCAGCGCGCGATCTGCCACAACCGCATCGATCGCCTGCGCCGCCTCGACCGATGCGAAGTCCCGTACCCGCCGCAGCAGACGCCCGGCAATCCGTGGCGTGCCCCGCGCGCGCCGGGCGATCTCTCGCGCACCGTCGACCGTCATCGGCGCACGCAGCACGCCGGCGCCCCGTCGCACCACCAGCTCGAGCTCGTCGACCGAATAGAAGTTGAGCCGCACCGGGATGCCGAAGCGGTCCCTGAGCGGCGTCGTCAGCAAGCCGACCCGCGTCGTGGCACCGATCAGCGTGAAACGAGCGAGGTCGATCCGAACCGAGCGCGCAGCCGGTCCCTCGCCGATCATCAGGTCGAGCTGAAAGTCCTCGAGTGCCGGATACAGGATCTCCTCGACCGCTGGATTGAGCCGGTGGATCTCGTCGATGAACAGAACATCGCGGTCTTCGAGATTGGTGAGCAGCGCGGCAAGATCACCGGCCTTCGAGATCACGGGACCGGACGTCGCGCGGAAACCGACGCCGAGCTCGCGCGCGAGAATTTGCGCGAGCGTCGTCTTGCCGAGACCCGGCGGACCGGCAAGCAGCACATGGTCGAGCGCATCGCCGCGTGAGCGCGCCGCCTCGATGAAGACCTTGAGGTTCGAGCGCGCCTGCTCCTGGCCGATGAACTCGGCGAGCGTCTGCGGCCGGATCGAGCCTTCGAGCGCGTCAGCCTCGCGCTTGGCGGAAGAAACCAGACGATCGGTCATTGCCCCCGCTACCGAACGTTTCAGCTTTGTTCCGCTACTCACTAACATGATTTGCCGGCCGCCCGCGAGTTGCCTCTGCCACGCAGTGGATGAAATCCTCCGACGACGCGGACTTGGCAGGCCGCTCAGCGCGGCTCCGACGGCAGCTTGTGGACTTCGGGCGCCGTCAGCTCGATCACGACCGCCCCGCGCAGCGCAATGAACTTGCCCCGCGGTATGACGACGGTCTGCGAGCCGATACCGAGCCACTGCGCCCGCGACACGCTCACTTCCTCGATCTGGTCGTCCGAACCGAACGTCAGCGCCTCTACCTCCCCGACCTCGGTGCCGTCGATCGAATAGACCGGCGCGCCGATCAACTCCTCCTCGAGCTCGGCGCTCGAGCCTTGGGCAGCGGCGGACTGGCTGGCAAGACCGACCACGCAGACGGCCATCAGGGCAAGCCTGCCGGCCGATCGCGCGATTCCCGACATGGCGGACTCCTTCTTGGGAGCCCTCCCACCCGTGTCTAAACCCGCAGCCTAATCCGAGGTTCCGATGCAACCCATCGTCGGAGCAGAGCTCGGTAAATGAGTCATCAGCTGGCCGGAATGCTTTCCCGTCGAGCCTCCTGCCGCGCCTTCAGCCTGCGCTGCTCAAGCGCCATCGCTTTGCGGCAGCTTGCGAGCTGCCGGCGGCAGCGAAGCGTCGAGACCGTGGCCGTCCGCCGCTTGGCGGCAGCCCGTGACGGCGCACGTGGCGTGGATACCTGTGTGGCGGCGGCCGGCACCGTTCCGCGCTCGGCCATCTCGCGTTCCGCCTTGGCGATCAGATCGGTCGCCTTCATCCGGGACATGAACGGATTGGCGCGTACCACCGCCCTGTTGAACACTCTGGTAACCGGTTGCAAGGATGGGGCCTGCACCAGCTGCACGGCTCCTGCCGGTCCGAGCAGAAAGGCAAGCCTCAGGCGCGCCAGTGTCGGCTCTACTCCACGCTCGGCAAGGAAAGCGGCATTCTCGTGCGTATAGGCGAGCGCCGCGCGTCGAGAGAAGTCGCGGTTCGTCCTGAGCGCAAGGATCTCCCGCTCGGTCATTTCGTCGATTTCCTCCGTGAAATGGCGTCGCGCCACATCAAGGAACGTCGACTTGATGAACTGGAAGGCGCCGAGCGCGCTCGAACGCGGATTGGCGGCAGTGTCCCTGCCCGCCGACTCCGCCCGCATCAGACGGTCGAGGAAGTGCGGGGCGTTCTCTTCCGAGAGCACCGATGTTTCGATAGGTGCGGCCGCCGGCTCGGGTGCGACCGCAGGCTCGGGTGCAGGCGTCGCCGCCGGTCCAGGCGTCGCGACATCGGCGGTGTTGGTTTCTAGAGTGTTCGCGGCCGCACCCGTAGTCACAGGCGCGATCAGGAGAATGGCCAGCGCTGCACGCCGGACCCAAAGAGAATGGCTCGCCAAGGAGACCCCCCTCGTTGACACGATCTTCGGTTTCAGCAGTTCGGCCTGGCAGGCGTAGCGTTCTCGTTGGAACACCCGAGCCCGCGCGCTCTTCGGCACGCGAGACTGCAGCACCCGCAGGCTGCTCCCCCAACTAGGGTGGCCGGCAAGACGCGCGGACCAGGCCCCCGATGGATATGCGTCGTTGCTCGCCGACGCATGTGACGAGATCAGGGCAAGAAGTGCGGCAATTCGTTTCCCCTTTTTGGGGTTAATCATACATCGTTAGCTATTGAAATATCGGAGCTAACGGGAAGCCCGCGCGAGCACACCGCCGGTGAGCGATGCGGCCACTCCCGTCGTGCCCGGAAAGGTGATGGCGAGGCCCTTGAGCGAACGCACGGCAAGATAGGCCCAGGCCTCGGCCTCGATCGCGTCGCCGTCGAAGCCAACCGCTTCGGCTGGCACGACCGCATTCTGCACATGCGCCGCAATCATGCTCATCAGCGTCCTGTTCTTCCGACCGCCGCCGGTCACGATCCAAAGCTGCGGCTCGACCGGCATGTGCTCGAGGGCGCGGCCAACGGCGGCGGCCGTGAACGCGGTGAGCGTTGCCGCACCGTCTGCCGCGGAGAGATGATCGACGAGCTCGAGCACGAACGCGTTGCGGTCCAGCGACTTTGGCGGCAGCGCCGCAAAATGGCTGTGCTTCAGGTACTCCTTCACAAGCCCTTCATCGGTGCGCCCACTCGCCGCCAGCGCGCCGTTCTCATCGCACGACCTGGCCGTACGCCGGAGCGTCCAGTCGTCGATCATGGCATTGCCGGGACCGGTATCGAAAGCGATGAGCTGACCGCCCTGGCCGATCCACGTCACGTTGGCAACGCCGCCGATATTCAGCACGGCTACCGGCCGCTGCCTGATCCGTTCCGCAAGCGCTCGATGGTAGACGGAAGCGAGCGGCGCTCCCTGCCCGCCGGCTGCGCAGTCGGCGGCCCTGAGATCGTAGACGACGTCGATGCCGGTCAGCGCCGCGAGCAGCGGACCATCCCCGATTTGCACTGTCAGTTGCCGCTCGGGACAATGCAACACCGTGTGACCGTGAAAGCCGATCACATCGACGCCGGAGGCCTCGATACCGTTCGCCTCCATGAAACGCTCCACGGCCTCGGCCGTAAGCCGCGTGAGGTCCCCTTCGACCTCCGCCAGCGGGCCCGGCCTCTCGCGCCAATCCGCAATGGCCCTCGCCACATCGAGGGCGCGCACGAGTTGCGACCGGAAAGCGGACGGATACGGAAATCCCTGCGCCGGCCCGCGCTCGACGCGGTCCTCCCCGTCGGTATCGATGAGCGCCACGTCGATGCCGTCCATCGAGGTGCCGCTCATCACCCCAATCGCGCGCTCGAGCTTGCCCATTGCGCGTCCCCGTATATCTTCCTCTCGCCTTGCGGACGCAAAAAGCGTACGCCCCTATAGGCTAACGCCAACCGAACTGTTTTCGAACTGCGCCCACAACCATGGCCAACTTCAAGTCCGACTTTCTGAACACGCTCGGCGAGCGCGGATTCATTCATCAGTGCTCCGATGTAGCCGGTCTCGACGCGCTCGCCAACCAGGGCAAGGTGGTCGGCTACATCGGCTTCGACTGCACGGCCCCCTCCTTCCATATCGGCAACATGATCGTGCTGATGATGCTGCGCTGGCTGCAGGAGACCGGTAACAAGCCGATCGTGCTGATGGGCGGCGGCACGACGCGCGTCGGCGATCCCTCCGGCAAGGACGAGACGCGCAAGATCCTGCCCCTAGAGCAGATCGAGGCCAACAAGGCCAGCATGCAGAAGGCCGCCGCCAGGCTGATGAAGTTCGGCGCGGGACGCACCGACGCCATCATGCTCGACAACGCCGAGTGGCTGACCAGGCTCAACTACATCGAGATGCTGCGCGACATCGGCCGCCACTTCTCGGTGAACCGCATGCTCACCATGGATTCGGTGAAGCTGCGCCTGGAGCGCGACCAGGAGCTGTCGTTCATCAAGTTCAACTACATGCTGCTGCAGGCCTACGACTTCGTGGAGCTGGCGCGGCGCTACGGGTGCAACCTGCAGATGGGCGGCTCCGACCAGTGGGGCAACATC
>JBIOVC010000579.1:0-12645 GCA_044867545.1 Hyphomicrobiaceae bacterium
GCCCTGCTGGTGCCGAACGCGGCGCTCAGGTTCTCGCCGCCCGTGAAGGAGAGCGCGGCAAACCGGAGTTTGCTACGTCAGATCATGCCCGGGCCGCCGCAGTTCAGGTCTGCCAGCCAGCGGGAGGAGACCGGTCCCAGCCGAACCGTGTGGGCGTTGCAAGGTGGGGAGCCGGTGGCGGTCAAAGTCGTGATCGGGCCGAGCGACGGCAAGCACACACAGGTTCAAAGCGGAGCGATCGAGGCGGGGCAGGCGCTGATCGTCGATCAGACTTTGGGCAATCCTTGACGAGGTTGGCGCGGTGCAGGATGCCGGCTTCAAGACCCCGCTGATCGAGCTCCGCTCCGTCACCAAGGTGTACGGTGCGGGCAGCGCTGCCGTGCACGCGCTCGCCGGCGTCGATCTTGCCATTGATGACGGCGAGTTCGTCGCCATCATGGGCCCATCCGGGTCGGGCAAGTCGACGTCCATGAACATCATCGGCTGCCTCGATACGCCGACCTCCGGTGACTATTTCCTTTCCGGCATCGAGGTCGGCCGCCTGGAGCGCAATCAGCGCGCGCTCATTCGCCGGCACCTGCTGGGCTTCGTGTTCCAGGGGTTCAACCTGCTCGCCCGCACGACCGCATTGGAGAACGTCGAGCTTCCCCTCATCTATCGCGGGCTTGCCGCCGAGCAGCGGCGCGCACTTGCCGCCAGGGCGCTGGCCCGCGTCGGGTTGGCGGGGCGCGAGCAGCACACATCGTCCGAGCTGTCGGGCGGTCAGCAGCAGCGCGTCGCCATTGCGCGAGCGATCGTTACCGATCCGGCGGTGCTCTTGGCCGATGAGCCGACCGGCAATCTCGATACCAAGACCAGCCGCGAGATCATGGACCTGGTTTCGAGCCTCAACCGCGACCAGGGCATCACAGTGGTGATGGTGACGCACGAGAGCGACATCGCCGCCTACGCACGGCGCCTAATCCGTTTCGTCGACGGGCGGATCGACACCGACGTGCAGAGCCAGGAGGCCGCGTGATGCTCTACGAGACGATCAAGCTCGCGCTGCAGGCGATCCGACGCAATGCTCTGCGCTCGTTCCTGACCGTGCTCGGCATCGTCATCGGTGTCGGCGCGGTGATCGCCATGGTGACGATCGGCAACGGCACGACGGCCAAGGTGACGGCTGATCTCGCCAAGCTCGGCTCCAACCTGCTGTTCGTCAGCCCCGGCCAATTCGGACCCGGGCGCGCAAGCTCGGACGCGAAGGCGTTCAATGCGCGCGACATCGAGGCGGTGAAGAGCCAGCTCACCGGTGTGAAGGCGGTGGCGCCGGTGGCGCAGAAGTCGGTTACGGTGGTCTATGGCTCGGAGAACCGGATCACCGTGGTCACCGGCACCGACAACGACTACTTCATCACCCAGGACTGGACGCTGAGCGCCGGCCGCCAGTTCTTCGACGGCGAGTTCAGGGGCGGACGGGCGGCCTGCATCATCGGCGAGACGGTGCGCGAGAAGCTGTTCGGTCGCGCCGATCCGATTGGCCGCAATATCCGCGTCAACAACGTCTCCTGCGAGGTGATCGGACTGCTGGTGGTCAAGGGCCAATCGAGCTTCGGCACCGACCAGGACGACATCGTCATCATGCCGATCAGAGCCTTCCACCGCCGCATGGCCGGCAACACCGACATCAGCCGGATCCTGGTGTCCGCCAAGGACAACGTCGACACGAGCAAGGTGCAGGCCGACATCGAGCGGCTGCTGCGCGAGCGGCGCAACATCACGCCCGGCAAGGAGGACGACTTCTCGGTCCGCGATATGAAGCAGATCGTGCAGGCGACGGCCGGCACGACGGCGATGCTGACCGGGCTGCTCGGCGCCGTGGCAGCGGTCAGCCTGCTGGTCGGCGGCATCGGCATCATGAACATCATGCTCGTCTCGGTCACCGAGCGTACGCGCGAGATCGGCATCCGGCTGGCGATCGGGGCGCTGGAGCGCCAGGTGCTAACCCAGTTCCTGGTCGAGGCGGTCGTGCTGTCGCTGTTCGGCGGACTGATCGGCATCCTGATCGGGTTCGGCCTGGCCGGACTGGCGACGCGCGGCCTGCAGGTCCCCTTCATCATCGATCCCACGATCGTCCTCATCGCCTTTGCCTTCTCGGCCCTCGTCGGCGTTGTGTTCGGCTATTTCCCCGCCCGACGAGCGGCGCGCCTCGATCCGATCGAGGCCTTGCGGCACGAGTAGCCCCCGGAGTTTGCGGGGCTGGGGCGCCGCCAGCCCTCCTGAGGGCCCCTTGTCAATTCCCATATGTAGCTCTAATAGCCTGTGCCATCTCACACGTGGACCCTGCGCTCGAGCCGGCTTTATGCCTTTTCGGGTGCTCCGGTGGGCGCTCTTGCAATGGGGCGCCTTCTGGTCCGCGGCGGCTCAACCGGAATAGGACCAAGAAGCGGATGACTCTCCCGGCGTTCAACATGCGCCAGCTGCTCGAGGCTGGCGTTCACTTCGGTCACCAGGCGCATCGCTGGAACCCGAAGATGCGGCCCTTCATCTACGGGGCGCGCAACAACATCCACATCATCGATCTCACCCAGACTACGCCCCTGCTGCACCAGGCGCTGCTCAAGATCTCCGAGACGGTCGGCAATGGCGGGCGTGTGCTGTTCGTCGGCACCAAGCGGCAGGCCTCCGAGGCCATCTCGGAAGCCGCCAAGCGGTCGGCGCAGTATTTCATCAACCATCGCTGGCTCGGCGGCACGCTGACCAACTGGAAGACGATCTCCCAGTCGATCCGGCGGTTGCGGCAGGTGGAAGAGATTCTCGCCGGCGAAGGGCAAGGGCGGACCAAGAAGGAGCTCCTGAACCTGACGCGCGAGCGCGACAAGCTCAACAAGGCGCTCGGTGGCATCAAGGAGATGGGCGGCACGCCGGACCTGCTGTTCGTGATCGACACCAACAAGGAGTCGATTGCGATCGCGGAGGCGAAGAAGCTCGGCATACCGATCGTGGCGGTCGTGGACACCAACTGCGATCCGGACGGCATCGATTTCCCGATCCCGGGCAACGACGACGCAGGCCGGGCGATCACGCTCTATTGCGATCTCGTGGCGCGGGCGGCGATCGACGGCATCGGGCGCGGCCAGACGGCCGCAGGCGTCGATGTCGGCGCAGCGGAGACCCCGGTCGGCGAGACCCTGCCGGCGGACGGCAAGCCTGGGACCTTCCAGGGCATCGAGGCGCCGCGCGGAGAGGCCGACGACCTGAAGCGGATCACCGGCATCGCACTCAAGCTCGAGCAGCGGCTGAACGATGCCGGAGTGTTCCACTTCTGGCAGATCGCCGATCTCGACGCGGAGTCCATGCAGCTCCTCGACAAGCAGCTGCGGCTCAGGGGCCAGATCGAGAAGGAAGACTGGATCGGCCAGGCGAAGAAGCTGGTCGAGGCGTCCGCGGCCTGACGCACCCGGGCGGCCGGCACCGGCGGTCTCACCCTTGGGACGGGCAAGACGCTGCACGATATCGGTGCTCTCCCGGCCGGAGCGCCCAAAGCCGCACACCGGCAAAGGAATGGGTGGCCCGCATGGGCCCTACTCAAAAGCGGAAAGCGAGCTAGCGAGATGACCACGATTACTACCGCAATGGTGAAGGAGCTCCGCGAGCGGACCGGAGCCGGGATGATGGACTGCAAGCAGGCGCTCACCGAGAACGGCGGCGAAATGGACGCGGCGATCGACTGGCTGCGCAAGAAGGGCCTCTCGAAGGCGGCCAAGAAATCCGGCCGCATCGCAGCGCAGGGTCTCATCGGCATGGCGGTGAAGGGCGCGCGCGGCGCGGTGGTCGAGGTCAACTCGGAGACCGACTTCGTCGCCCGCAACGAGCAGTTCCAGGACATGGTGCGCACGATCGCGGGCTCGGCGATCTCAGCCGGCGGTGACCTGGCGAAGCTGTTGGCGATGCCCTATCCCGGCAAGTCGGTGACGGTGGAGGCATTCGTCCAGGAGGCGATCGCCACGATCGGCGAGAACATGTCGGTGCGGCGTACCGCTTCCGTCGAGGTCGGCACCGGTGTGATCGCCGACTATGTGCACGGCAAGCTCGGTAACGGCGTCGGCAAGATCGGCGTGCTGGTCGCGGTCGAGAGCAAGGGCGACGCGGCAAAGCTCGCCCAACTCGCACGCCAGCTCGCGCTCCACATCGCGGCGGCCAACCCGCTGGCGGTCGCGGTGGAGGAGCTCGATAAGGACGTGATCGCGCGGGAGCGCGAGATCTACGTCGAGCAGGCGCTCGCTTCGGGCAAGCCGCGCGAAATCGTCGAGAAGATGGTGGAAGGGCGGCTGCGCAAGGAGTTCTTCCAGCAGGTCGTGCTGCTGCAGCAGGTCTTCCTCGGCGAGGGCGGGGACGGCAAGCAGACGGTGGAGCAGGTGGTCAAGGCCGCCGAGAAGACCGTCGGCGCTCCGATCAAGGTGACCAAGTTCGTGCGCTATGCGCTCGGCGAGGGCATCGAGAGGAAGGACGAGGATTTCGCCGCTGAGGTGGCTGCCGCCGCGCGGGGGCGAGGTTAGCTGAGGCGGCGGTTCCGCCAGATCAATCCGCTATCAAGGTGAGCATGCGATGAGCGGCCACGGCCCACTGCGCTACAAGCGCCTACTTCTGAAGCTCTCGGGCGAGGCGCTGATGGGCAAGGGCCAGTTCGGCATCGACATGAACGTCACCGAGCGGCTGGCGCGCGATGTCGCGGAGGCGATCCGGGCGGGTGCTCAGATCGGCATCGTGGTCGGCGGCGGCAACATCTTCCGCGGGCTCGCGGGAGCCGCTGCCGGCATGGACCGGGCAACCGCCGACTATATGGGCATGCTGGCGACGGTGATGAATGCGCTGGCGCTCGGCAACGCACTCGAGCATCAGGGCATTTCATCGCGGGTGCTGTCCGCCATTCCGATGCCGACGGTGTGCGAATCCTACGTGCGGGCGAAGGCGCTCCAGCATATGGCCGAGGGGCGCGTCGTGGTGTTTGCCGCCGGCACCGGCAACCCGTTCTTCACCACCGATACGACCGCCGCGCTCCGGGCAATCGAGATGGGATGCGACGCGGTCGCGAAGGCGACCAAGGTGGACGGCGTCTATTCCGCCGATCCCAAGCTCGAGCCGACGGCGACCCGCTACGATCGGCTGACGCACGCCGATGTGCTCGCGCGGGACCTCAAGGTTATGGACGGGGCTGCCATAGCGCTTGCCCGCGACAACAAACTTCCGGTAATCGTGTTCTCGATTGAAGAGCCCGGGAATCTGTTGAAAATGTTGCAGGATAAGGCCCGCGCCACGGTCATCTCCAGCGCGGCCTGAGGCATTGCCCGGTGCTGCGCTGCAGTGTGTAGGCGGGCGGCGCTCCTCGAATGTGTGCCGGATGGCCAGGAAATCGGATAGGTTTGCTCGATCCGACAGCGAGGTGTTGCGATGGCTCAGAAATTCGATCTCAAGGACCTCGAGAAGCGCATGCGGGCCGCACAGGACGTGCTGAAGAAGGAGTTCGGCGGGCTCAGGACCGGCCGCGCCAGCGTCAACCTGCTCGATCCTGTTCATGTGCAGGTCTATGGGCAGCGCATGCCCATCAATCAGGTGGCCACAGTCTCGGTGCCCGAGGCCAGGATGATCGCCGTGCAGGTGTGGGACAAGGCGGCTGTATCGGCAGTCGACAAGGCGATCCGCGAGGCCAACCTCGGCCTCAATCCGATCGTCGACGGCCAGATCCTGCGCCTGCCGATTCCGACCCTGACGGCGGAGCGCCGTCAGGAGCTCGTCAAGATCGCCCACAAGTACACCGAGCAGGCGCGCGTTGCGGTGCGCAATGTGCGGCGTGAAGGCATGGAGGCCTTGAAGAAGGCCGAGAAGGACGGCGACATGAGCCAGGACGAGCACAAGAAGAACTCGGCCAAGGTGCAGGAGCTGACCGACAGGCTGATCAAGGAGATCGATGCGGCGTTGGAGCAGAAGGATAGCGAGATCAACAAGGTCTAGTCCAGTGTGAACTGGCCCAATCCGACCCCGTAGCCCCAAGCCGGCGTGACACTTGGAGAAATTCGACACACAACCGAAAGATCGCGCAGGCGCCGGCCCCAGGCCGCCGCGCCACGTTGCGATCATCATGGACGGCAACGGGCGCTGGGCCGAGCAGCGGGGATTGCCACGCGCCGTGGGTCATCGCATGGGTGTCGAGGCGGTGCGGCGGACGGTGCGGGCGGCGATCGAGATCGGCATCCCCTACCTCACGCTCTACAGCTTCTCGTCCGAGAACTGGTCGCGGCCGGCGGCCGAGATCGACGATCTCATGGACCTGATGAAGCGCTTCATCCGGCGCGACCTCGCCGACCTGCACCAGTTCAATGTCCGTGTGCTCACCATCGGCGAGCGCACCAACGTCGATCCCGAGCTGCTCGCCATGATCGACGAGGCGCTGGCGCTGACGCAGGCGAATACGGCGCTCAACCTCGTCATAGCCTTCAACTACGGCTCGCGTGCGGAGATCGCGCGGGCGGCGCGCCGGCTCGCCCTGCGCGTGAGCCGGGGCGAGATCACGGTCGATCAGATTACGCCGGAGGCGATCGGCGACGAGCTCGACACCAAGGGCGTTCCGGATCCGGACCTGCTGATCCGCACCAGCGGCGAGATCCGGCTGTCGAATTTCCTGCTGTGGCAGGCGGCTTATACCGAGTTCGTATTCCTCGATGCCTACTGGCCGGAGTTTGGCAGGGAGTTGCTGGAGCAGGCCATCGCCGAGTTCAATTCCCGCGACCGCCGTTTCGGCGGGATATCGAAGCGATCGAGCGCGTGAGGCGGCAGGAATGGTGGGCGAGGTGATAGAACGCGCTGCGGTCACACGCTCGGCCCTGCTGCCGTCGGATGTGAAACTGCGCGTTGCATCCGGGATCGTGCTCGCCGGCGTGGCGCTCGCGGCAAACTATGCCGGGCCGCTGGCGCTCAGTGCGCTCGTCATCGTCATTGCGGTGCTGATGTGCTGGGAGTGGGGACACCTCGTGCGCGGCACCGCCCTCGATGCGGCTCTCCTCGTGCATGGCGTCGCGGTGGTGGCAGCCGCGGCGCTGGCGGCGGGCGGCTTCTACCTGCCGGCACTTGCGGCAGTCCTGCTCGGTCCGCTGGCGATGCTGGTGATCCCGCGCGTCGCGGCGCTGCGACTCTCGATGCTCGGCGTGCCCTACGTGGGGCTGCCGGCGGTGACGCTGATCTGGTTGCGCAGCGATGAGCCCTATGGGGCGCTGGCGGTGCTGTTCATCTTCGCGATCGTGTGGACCACGGACACCTTCGCCTATTTCTGCGGCACGCTGATCGGGGGACCCAAGCTCTGGCCGCAGGTTTCGCCGCAGAAGACCTGGGCGGGCACGATCGGGGGCGTCGTGTTCGCGGGTATCGCGGGCCTGCTGCTGGCCCTGTGCATATCGCGGCAGTCGCCGGTGGAGCTGGCGGCGACGGGTCTGCTGCTCTCCGTCTCGGCGCAGGTCGGGGACCTTGCGGAGTCGGCCCTGAAGCGGGAATTCGATGTCAAACATGCGAGCCGGCTGATTCCCGGCCACGGTGGCTTCTTGGATCGCATGGACGGGGTTGTGGTCGCGGCGGGCGTCGCTGCCGTCGTTGCCATGCTGGTGAATATCGCGGAACCTGCCCGGGCGTTGCTTTTCTGGATGTGAGCAGGCCGGCGGGACCTGGAGCGCTCATGAAACTCAGCAGTGCTGCTGTGCATCGAGCAGGTGTGCCTGAGGCGACCCCATGGTCGGGCGTGCGGCGGCGCGTCTCCGTGCTCGGTGCCACCGGCTCGGTCGGTATGAGCACGCTCGATCTCATCGGCCGCAATCCGGATCAGTTCGAGGTGGTGGCGCTGACGGCGCAAAGGAGCGCGGAGCGTCTCGCCGAGCTTGCCCGTACCCATCGCGCCAAGCTGGCGGTGATCGGCGATCAGGGCCGGTTCGACGAGCTCAAGCGGCTGCTCGCCGGGACCGGTATCCAGGTCGCAGCAGGCTCGGCCGGGCTGATCGAGGCCGCATCGCTCGATGCCGACTGCGTGGTTGCTGCGATCGTCGGCGCGGCGGGGCTCGCTCCGACGTTCGCCGCGGCCCGGCAGGGACGGAGGCTGGCACTTGCCAACAAGGAATGCCTGGTGACGGCGGGCGCCGTGTTCATGAAGTGCGTCGAGGCGGCGGGCACCGAGCTGATCCCGGTCGACTCGGAGCATTCGGCTGCTTTCCAAGCGCTTGCCGGCTCCGATCCCTCCACCATCGAGATGATCACGCTGACGGCGTCGGGCGGGCCATTCCGCACCTGGGACCGGCAGCGGTTGGCGCAGGCGACGCCGGAGGAGGCGCTGAGGCACCCCAACTGGTCGATGGGTCCGAAGGTAACGATCGACTCGGCAACGCTGATGAACAAGGGGCTCGAGCTGATCGAGGCCTACCACCTGTTTCCAGTCGAGGCGGATCAGCTCGCGGTGGTGGTCCACCCCCAGTCGATCGTCCACTGTCTCGTCTCCTATCGCGACGGATCGGTGCTGGCACAACTTTCCTGTCCCGATATGCGCACGCCGATCGCCTGCAGCCTGGCGTGGCCAAGCCGAATGCCGACGCCCACCCGCCGCCTTGATCTCGTCACGCTCGGGTCGTTGACATTCGAGGCGCCCGACGAGGAGCGCTTTCCCGCCCTCGGCCTCGCACGCGAGGCGTTGCGGCGGGGGGGGAGCGCGCCGGCCGTGCTCAACTCGGCCAACGAGGTTGCCGTCGATGCCTTCCTCGGGCGCCGGATCGGGTTTCTTGACATTCCCCGCGGTGTGGCCACATGCCTGGAGATGGCGGTAAAGCGGGGGTTAATCATTGAACCCAATTCGCTCGAGGATGTGCTGAGCGCCGAAGTTCAGGCACGCGAGTTGGCACAATCCGTGATTGGGAACGGCGCAGGCGTAAGCTGAAAGCCCAGGGGCCGAGGCCCAGAACGAGAGAGGAACGTGATGCTTTCGATTTCCAGCCTGCTCGGCAGTCTGTCCAGCTTCTTCTTCGTGCTGCTGTCGTTCCTTTTCGTGCTGACGGTCGTCGTGTTCATCCACGAGCTCGGCCACTTCCTGGTGGCGCGCTGGTGCGGCGTCCGCGTGAAGACGTTCTCGATCGGCTTCGGGCGGGAGATCTTCGGGTTCAACGACAGCTACGGAACCCGCTGGCGCGTGTCGTGGATCCCGCTCGGCGGCTACGTGAAGTTCATGGACGACGAGAACGCCGCGAGCGCGCCCTCGCCCGAGGCGCTTGCGAGCATGAGCGTGGAGGAGCGAAAGGGCAGCTTCCATCTGAAGCCGCTCTGGCAGCGGGCCGCGGTCGTCGCCGCCGGTCCGATCGCCAACTTCCTGCTCGCGATCGTAATCTTTGCCGTGATGTTCTCGCTGGTCGGCGTGCGCACGACCGAGCCGCGCGTCGACGAGGTGGTCGTCGGTACGCCGGCCGAGCGGGCAGGATTCAAGGCGGGCGACGTCATCCTGTCGATCGGCGGCCGTCAGACCGACAGCTTCAGCGACGTGCTCCGCATCGTCAGCGCCAACGCCGACAACGAGCTGGCCGTGGAGGTCGATCGCGGCGGCTCGCTGCTGACGCTCAAGGTGAAGCCCGAGGGCAAGGAGGTAAGCGACAACCTCGGCGGCACGGTGCGTCGCGGCCAGATCGGCATCAAGCGAGTAACGGGTCCCGGCGGTACAGTGTTCAAGCAGGTGGGGCCGCTCGAGGCCGTATGGCTCGGCGTGACGGAAACACAGTTCATCATCACCTCGACCTTGCAGTACCTCGGCGATGTGGTCACCGGCCGGCAGAACGCCGATCAGCTCGGCGGTCCGCTCAGGATCGCGCACGTGTCGGGCGAGGTCGCCAAGCTCGGAATCGAGCCGCTGATGCACTTCATCGCGCTGATCTCGGTGAGCATCGGTCTCATCAACTTGTTCCCGATCCCGCTGCTCGACGGCGGCCACCTTTTGTTCTATGCGGCGGAAGCGGTGCGCGGTAAGCCGCTCAGCGAGCGGACGCAGGAGATTGGCTTCCGCATCGGGCTCGCTCTGGTGCTGATGCTTATGGCGTTCGCGTTCTGGAATGATCGCGTCATTCCAGCGCTTTGGCTGCGTGGTAACGGCTGAGCCACGGTCGGCGGGAATCACGGCGGCTGACGCATTATTGCCACTTCCAATGGGGATGCTGAATCGTTAAAACGCGAAGGCTCGGTTGAGAGTTGTTCCGGGTTCAGAACGTGGCGAGGGATGCCGCGCCGGACGCTCCCACAGGGACGAGTATGCGTGCCGTCTGGTGCCGACAGACGTGCGCGTTGGGGGATCGGCGACGAAGGGCACACCCAGGTATGCCGCAACACCGATTCAGGGCGTTGGCAGGAGTGAGAGCCCTTGCCCTGATGGTTCTGGCTGTGGTGGGAACAGCGTCGCCGGCGGCCGTATTGCTGCCGAGCGAGGCTGCTGCGCAGGGTGCGGTCGTGCGGGAGATCCGCGTCACCGGCAACCGGCGCGTCGAGCCGGAAACCGTACGCTCCTACCTTCAGTTCACGGTCGGCGATGCCTACGATGCGGGCAAGGTCGACGGCTCGCTCCGGGCGCTGTTCGGCACCGGCCTGTTCGCCGATGTGAACATCGACCGCCAGGGCGGCACCGTCATCGTCACGGTCGTCGAGAACCCGGTCGTCAATCAGGTTGCCTTCGAGGGCAACAGTGAGGTCGACAAGGAGACCCTGCAGAACGAGGTCCAGCTCAAGCCGCGTGCGATCTATACCCGCGCCCGGGCGCTCGCAGACGTGCAGCGCATCCTCGACGTCTATCGCCGGCAGGGTCGCTATGCGGCAACGGTCGAGCCGAAGCTGATCGAGGTCGAGCAGAACCGCGTCAATGTCGTGTTCGAGATCAACGAGGGCACGGCGACCAAGGTCAAGAGCATCCACTTCATCGGCAACCGGGCGTTCTCCGACTCGCAGCTGCGCGACATCATCTCGACGACGCAGTCGGGCTGGTTCGACTTCCTCAAAGGGACCAACGTCTACGACCCCGACCGGCTCAATCTCGATCGCGAGCTGCTCCGGCAGTACTACATGAAGAACGGCTACGCCGACGCGCGGGTGGTTTCCGCGAACGCGGAGCTCGATCGCGACGGGTCCGGGTTCTTCATCACCTTCACCGTCGACGAGGGCGAGCTCTATACCTTCGGCGACGTCAGGATCGAAAGCGCGCTGCCCGAGGTGCGGGCCGAGTCGCTGCAGGGCGAGGTGCTGACCAAGCCCGGCACCTACTACAACGGGGCCGACATCGACAAGACGGCGGAGCGGCTGACGCTCGAGGTCTCGGAGATGGGATTTGCGTTCGCGCGCGTCAGGCCGCAGGTCGACCGCGATCCGGCGGCACGTCAGATCAGGCTGACCTACATGATCGACGAGGGTCCGCGCGTCTATATCGAGCGGATCGACATCGTCGGCAACGTCCGCACCAAGGATTTCGTGATCCGCCGCGAGTTCCGGCTCGCTGAGGGCGATGCCTTCAACCCGCTGCTGGTGGACAAGGCGAAGAAGCGCCTGCAGGCGCTCGGCTTCTTCAAGAAGGTCGAGGTCAAGCGCCGGCCCGGCACTGCGCCTGACCGCGTGCTGCTCGAGGTGGAGCTCGAGGAGCAGCCCACCGGCGAGCTGTCGTTCGGCGCGGGCTTCTCCACGGTGGAAGGCGTGCTCGGCGACGTCAGCTTCACCGAGCGCAACCTGTTCGGAAATGGCCAGTTCCTGCGCCTCAAGGTCGGCGGCTCGGCCGAGCGGTTCCAGATCGACCTGAGCTTCACGGAGCCCCGCTTCCTCGATCGCAATCTCGCTGCGGGCTTCGACCTGTTCCACAAGGACGTGAACCAGCTTGACACCTCCTCCTTCAAGAGCCGCAAGAGCGGCGGCGGGGTGAGGCTCGGCTTCCCGGTGGCGGAGTATCTCTGGCTCACAAACAACTACACGATCTCGTATGACGACATCTACGAGGTGGACGAGGATGAGGCGTCGCTGGCGGTCATCCAGGCGGCGGCGGAGGGTCCGCTCATAACGTCCTCCGTCGGCTCGGCGCTGACCTATGATACGCGCAACCATCCGCAAAACCCGACACGCGGGCTCTACCTTCAGGTGGGCACCGAGTTCGCGGGAGTGGGCGGCGACGTGCAGTACATCCGGGTGCAGGCCGAGGGGCGCGGCTACTACCCGATCACCGACAACATCACGTTCGTCGGCCGCGTCGTCGGCGGCCAAATCGAGGGCTGGGGCGGCGATGACGTGCGGCTGCTCGACCTCTTCTACAAGGGCGGCGAGACCATTCGCGGCTTCGGCCGCTCGGGCATCGGACCGCGCGATCTCGACACCGGCGATGCGCTCGGCGGCAAGACCTACTGGGCGGCGACCGCCGAGGTCCGCTTTCCGCTGCCGCTGGTTCCCGAAGAGCTCGGCATGTCGGGCGCAGTGTTCGCCGATGCTGCCTCGCTGTTCAATGCAGGGGACACAGTCAAGGCGCTCACACAAGCCTGCCCTGGAGATCAGAGCACCTCGATCTGTCTCGCTGACGAAGCATCGGTCCGGACGTCGGTGGGTGTCAGCCTGATCTGGAACTCGCCGGTCGGG
>JBIOVC010000580.1:0-2516 GCA_044867545.1 Hyphomicrobiaceae bacterium
CGCTCCATCACTCCGCGGGCATCGCCCACGGCCGCGATGCCGAGCGCCCGGGCGACGATGGCCACGTGGCTCTGGCGGCCGGAGTCCTCCAGCACCAGGCCGCGCAGGTGCCGGCGGTCGTAGTCCAGGAGGTCGGTCGGCCCCATGCTGCGCGCGACCAGCACGGCATTGTGGGGCAGGTCGCTGATCGCACCGGGCTGATGGTGGCCACCGGACAGCACGCGCAGGAGACGGTCCGACAGCGCTTCGAGGTCCTTGAGCCGCTCGCGCCAGTACGTGTCGGTCTGGCGCAGCATGCGCGCGCGCGTATCGTTCTGCACCCGCTCGACGGCCGCCTCGGCCGTCATGCCGCGCCCGATCGCCTCCTGGATGCGCCTCACCCAGCCGCGGTCGTGGGCGAACATGCGGTAGGCTTCCAGCACCTCGCGATGCTCGCCGTCGGCCCCCAGGTCGTCCTGCTCAAGGAGCTCGTCGATGGAAGCCTGCAGCTCGGAGATGGCGACCTCGAGCCGGCGTTCCTCCTCCGCCGGGTCCTTGGCCTGCATCTCTGTGATCACCACGCGCGCGTCGTGCAGCACGACGTGGCCGAGCGCCAGGCCCTCGGTGAGCGGCTGGCCGTGCACGACATGGCCGACGGTGCGGCTGAACTCGGCGCCGGTGTTGACCCCCGCGACCGCCCCGGTCACGAGATGCTCGGCCAGCACCATCGCCGTCGTCTGCAGCACCTCCACGTCCTCCTCGACGTACGCCCGGTGGGTCTTGTTCTGGATGGTAAGAACGCCGAGGATCTCGCCGCCGCGCAGGATCGGCACCGCCAGGAACGAGTGATAGATCTCCTCGCCGGTCTCAGGCCGGTAGGAGAACGCCGCGTGCTTCTGCGCGTCGGGCACGTTGACGGGCTGGCCGAGGGCCGCGCAGAGCCCCACAAGGCCCTCGCCGCGCTTCAGGAGCGTCTTGTGGACGGCGCTCTGGTTCAGGCCCTCGGTGGCGAACAGCTCCAGCGAGCCGTCCTGGCGCTGGAGGTAGATCGAGCAGACCTCGGCCACCATCAGGCCGGCGATCACCCTGACGATCTTGTCGAGCCGATCCTGCCCCGAGGCGGACGGCTCGGCCATGATCTCCCGCAGCCGGCGCATGATGACGCGCAGCGCCGGCTCGTTGGGAGGCATCCTTCCGTCCCCACCCTTGTTCTGCATCATACAACGCCGTCGGTTCCACGCTCTCGCTGCGCCGAGATTCGTGCGCCCAGGGGCCATCACACGCTGCCGTCGCCCCGGACGTAGACACCTTCGCAGGCCGCAGCTGCCTGCCGGTCGACCGGCGAGGCAGCCTTGCCGGAAGCCATGAAATCAGTCTTTGCCCAGCTCGTACAGGCTATGCAGGGTACGCACTGCCAGCTCGGCGTAGGCCGCGTCTATCAACACGCTGATCTTGATCTCGGACGTAGAGATGGCGAGGATGTTGATGCCCTTCTCGCCCAGTGCCTTGAACATCTGCGCGGCGACGCCGGCGTGGCTGCGCATGCCGATGCCGATCACGGAAACTTTGGCAACGTCGCTGGAGCTCTTGATATCGAAGGCGCCGAGCTGCTTCTGGACGGACTTCAGCACCTGGAGCGCGCTCGGCAGCTCCGCCTCCTGCACGGTAAAGGTTACGTCGGTAAACTTGCCGTCGGCAGAAAGATTTTGCACGATCATGTCGACGTTGATATTGGCTTCCGCCAGCGGACCGAAGATGCCGGCGGCGACGCCCGGCTTGTCCGCCATCTTGAGGAGTGTGATCTTCGCCTCGTCCTTGGCGTAGGCAATCCCGCTGACGATCCTCTGCTCCACGATCTCGTCCTCGTCGCAAATGACGGTGCCGACACCGTCCCAGGTGCCGACCCTCACGGGCTCCAACGCCTCAGGGGCGGCGAAGCTCGACAAGACGCGCACTGGCATTCTGTGCACCATGGCCAGCTCGACCGAGCGCGTCTGCAGCACCTTGGAGCCCAGCGAGGCCATCTCCAGCATCTCCTCATAGGAGACCTTGCGCAAGCGGCTCGACCTGGGGACGATGCGCGGATCGGCGGTGTAGACGCCGTCCACGTCGGTGTAGATGTCGCACAAATCCGCCTTCACTGCGGCAGCCACGGCAACGGCGCTGGTATCGGAGCCGCCGCGACCCAGGGTGGCGACGCGGTTGCGCTCGGGCTCCAAGCCCTGGAAGCCGGTGATGACGGCCACCTCGCCCTGCTCCAGCCGCTCGCGCACCCGCTCGCCTGAAATTTCGCGGATGCGTGCGGCGCCGTGGGCGTTGTCGGTGACGATAGGGATCTGCCAGCCCTGCCAGGACCGTGCCGGGATGCCGAGGGACTGCAACACGATGGCCAAGAGCCCTGCCGTCACCTGCTCGCCGGTGGCAACCACCGCGTCGTACTCGCGTGCGTCGTGCAGAGGCGCGGCTTCCCGCACCCAGGACACCAGCTGGTTGGTGACGCCCGCCATGGCGGAGACGACGACGGCCACCTTGTTGCC
>JBIOVC010000581.1:0-2350 GCA_044867545.1 Hyphomicrobiaceae bacterium
GGGTGTCCTGCCGCGGCCGTCACGTGAGCGCGGTCATCGTCGGCATGGAGTGGAACGCCGACAGGCCGCCGTTGCTCGCCAAGCCTTGAGTCGCAGACGCTTGAGGGGGCCTCGTGCGCCGCCGTAACATTCGGCCGCCAAGCCCCACTCTTGGCCCACACTCGGGAGCCCATATGACCGTCCGCGTGATCGACATCGAAACCACCGGCACAGATCCGACGGTCGACGCGATCATCGAGATCGCCTCGGTGGATGTGCTCAAGGATGGCACCATCGCCAACCAGCGAAACGCGCTGGTGCGGCCGCCTCTCGCCGTGCCGCCTGAGGCGAGCGCCGTACATCACCTGATCGACGAGGACCTCGCCTTCGCGCCGGAGCTTGACGAGGTGCTCGACCAGTTCAAGGGCGCCGACGCCTACGTCGCGCACAACGCCGATTTCGAGCGCTCCTTCCTGGAGCGTCGCTTGGGCGACGCCCTCTGGGCCTGCACGTACAAGTGCGCCCTGCGGATCTGGCCGGACCTGCTCTCGCATTCCAACCAGGCGCTCCGCTACCGCCTGGGGCTCGTCAATCCGTTCAACGTCGACCGCCACACTTTGAGCCCGCACCGGGCGCTGTCCGACGCCATCGTCACGGCCGCCGTGTTCAACGAGATCGCCAAGCACGCGACATGGCCCGAGATCGTACGCTGGTCGAGCGAGCCGGCGCTGCTCAGCGTCTTCCGGTTCGGGAAGCACCGAGGTGAGCGCTTCGACGCCGTGCCGGAGGACTACCTGCGGTGGATCGTCGAAGGGCAGAACGAGTTGCGCGAGGAGGTAAAGGCTTCGGCACGCTACTGGCTCGATAGGCGGGCTTCGAATGGGCCGCTCCTACCTGGCTTTTGACGCCGCCGAGCACGGCGGCGGCCAAGCCCTGCTCGCACTCGGGAACCCGGATCGCCGTCCGTGCCGCCGAGATCGAGGCCACGTGCCCGCCGGCCTCGATCGATCGCACCACCGTGGCGTCGTGCGCCGCACTTCACGTTGTCCGCAGTGACGCCTGGTAGATCGCCTCCACGTGCACATCGGCGCAATCGAGCACGGGGCAGCCGGCATCGTGCCCCTGGAACGCGAGGAAGAGGTCGGTGCCGCCGAGCAGCACGACCTCGGCGCCCTGCTCCCGGCATAGGCGTTCGCCGGCGGCGAAGAACACGCGCCGCTGCCCATCGCTGACGCGGCCTGCGGTCGCCATCGTCGCATAGCTCTCGTGTACCTCGTCAAGCTCAGCGCCGAGTGGAACGACGACGGTCGCCGACGAGATAGCCCCGTACAACCTCGTCTCCATCACCATGCGCGTGCCGATGATGCCAATGGTCTTGAACCTTCCCCGCGTTACGGCCGCGTCCACTTCCGGGATGCCGTTCAGAATGGGCAATGGCGATATCGGGATAAGCTCGCCGATGCAGAAGTGACCGCCCATCGAGGTGACGGCAGCAGCTTGCGCGCCGGCCGCCTTGAGCCGCGCGATCAGAGCCGCAAAAATTCCGGCTTGCTTGCGGGTATCTTTGTTGGCGAGGTTCTGGGAGAGGTCGCGCACCTCGGCGTTGGCGATTGTCAGGTCCAGACGCATTCCGGACTTCGCGTGGCGGTCGGTCAAGCCGCGGTAGTAGAACTCGGTCGCGGCAGGTCCAATACCGCCGATCAGTCCGATATGCATTTGTGCATCCCATTCCCGCTGCGACGTGCCCCAGCCGCTGTGCCGTCTCCCGCACTGGAGCCTACCAACCAGGCTCGCCAGGGAGCAAATCACCATGCCGCGTGCGCTTCGCGTCGGGCATCCCCGGATCGCACGCTGCCGAAGCTGCAGCAGTGCCCATCAGCGCGTTTCAAAAACCCGGTCCCATCCGCTATTGTTGATCTTGGGCGTCTGGTCTGTCCCCGGACGTCACACGCCGGAGATAAAATGCTCGCACCAGCCGAAGCAGCCCACGGTTTCCGCTTTGACAACAGCTACGCGCGGCTGCCGGAGCGGTTCTTTGCGCGTTTGTCGCCGACCCCCGTCGCTGCGCCCCGCCTCGTCCGCTTGAACGAGACGCTCGCCAGGCAGCTCGGGCTCGACCCCGCCAGGCTTGCCGCGCCAGAGGGTGTCGCCATCCTTGCCGGCAATACCGTGCCCGAGCCCGGCGAGCCGTTGGCCATGGCCTATGCCGGCCACCAGTTCGGCACCTTCGTGCCCCAGCTGGGTGACGGCCGCGCCCTGCTTCTTGGCGAGGTCATCGGTCTCGATGGCGTGCGCCGCGACATCCAGCTCAAGGGCTCCGGCCCCACCCCGTTCTCGCGCAATGGCGACGGCCGGGCCGCGCTCGGCCCGG
>JBIOVC010000582.1:0-5132 GCA_044867545.1 Hyphomicrobiaceae bacterium
CGTTCCTGAAGCTGTCGGGCCGCATGTCCGGCAAGCCGATCATCCTGCCCGCGCGGCACGTCATCAACATCGGGCTCGGGTTGGCGCTCGCGTTCTTCATCTACGGGCTGATGGTCTCCCAGAGTCACGTCGATTTCTGGCTGGTCACGGGAATCGCGCTGCTACTGGGCGTGCTGATCATCATTCCAATCGGCGGCGCCGACATGCCGGTCGTGATCTCGATGCTCAACTCCTACTCGGGCTGGGCGGCGGCCGGCATCGGTTTCACGCTCGGCAACGTCGCGCTCATCATCACCGGGGCGCTGGTCGGCTCCTCGGGTGCGATTCTGTCCTACATCATGTGCAAGGGTATGAACCGCAGCTTCATCTCGGTGATCCTCGGCGGGTTCGGCGGCGAGGTGGCGGGGCCGGCGGCGGGCGCCGAGCAGCGGCCGGTGAAGCAGGGCTCGGCGGAGGACGCGGCGTTCCTGCTCAAGAACTCGGGCAAGGTGATCATCGTGCCTGGCTACGGCATGGCGGTGGCGCAGGCCCAGCATGCGCTGCGCGAGATGGCCGACAACCTGAAAAAGGCTGGCGTCGAGGTGAAGTACGCGATCCATCCGGTCGCGGGGCGGATGCCGGGGCACATGAACGTGCTGCTTGCCGAGGCCAACGTGCCCTACGACGAGGTGTTCGAGCTGGAAGACATCAACAACGAGTTCTCCCAGGCCGACGTTGCCTACGTGATCGGGGCGAATGACGTGACGAACCCGGCGGCGAAGGAGGACCCATCCTCGCCGATCTACGGCATGCCGGTGCTCGAGGTTTGGAAGGCCGGCACGGTGATGTTCAACAAGCGGTCGCTCGCCTCGGGCTATGCCGGGATCGACAACACGCTGTTCTACCGCGACAACACGATGATGCTGCTCGGCGATGCCAAGAAGATGACCGAGGAGATCGCCAAGGCGATGGCGCACTGAGCGCGATGAACCGCGCCGCGCTCCGTCCAGCGTGCAACTAACTCGCCCGGCATGTTGAGGGAGCTTGAGCTGGCCGACATGGACGTCGCGGCCGCAGTCCATCGGACCGCCTTCGACCACGCATTGCCTTCGTTGGCCGGCCTCCACACGCCGGAGCAGGATCGATCCTTCTTTCGCGAGCGCGTGTTCAAGACCTGCGGGGTTTGGGGCGCTTTCGAGGATACGGCGATGGTTGGGCTCATCGCCTTCAGACAGGACTGGATCGATCAATTGTACATCTTGCCGGGCGCTCAAAATCGCGGGGTTGGTACGCAGCTCCTACGGGTCGCTCAAGGGTCGTTCGGACGTCTTCACCTTTGGACGTTCCAGCGCAACGAGCCAGCTCGGCGCTTCTACGAACGCAGGGGATTTGTGCTGGTGAAGGAGACGGATGGCGCGCACAACGAGGAGAAGGAGCCCGACGCTCTCTATCTCTGGACTGCTGATGACTGCGGTCCACTGCCCACGGATGGTGGCAAATGGCCGGTCGACAGCCGGACTTAGCCCCCGGCAGGCGTCTGCAGGAGCTGGCGATGGCGCATTAGGGGCGTCCCGAGCCCGCAATTGACGGCAGGGAATGATTCCGCGAAGCTCCGTGGACAGCACTGTTGCCGCGGGGTTTCGATCGGGCTCGGGGGCCCTTCCGCATGAAGAAGCTCTGTCTATCGTCGCTGCTCGTCCTCTCCTGTGTAGCGCTCTCTGCGGCGTCCGCGGCAGCGGACGACTCGGCGACTTGTGCAGCCGTCGCCAACGAGGACCCGGCGATTGCGGCCTGCACGCGCCTCATCGAGCAGGGCAGGGCAAACCGGAGCAACCGCGCCATCTACTACAGCAACCGCGGTGCGGCCTTTCTCAATCGCGGCGACTACGATCTGGCGATCAGGGATCTCAACGAGGCGCTGCACCTCAATCCGACCAATGCGCTTGCCAACTACAATCGCGGCGCCGTCTACTACTTCAAGCAGGACTTCGAGCGGGCGGTCACCGATCTGCGGCGTGCCGCAAAGCTCGATCCGAAACATGCCAGGTCGCACTACTATCTGGGCCGCGCGCTCAGCGACCTTTCGCGCTACGAGGAGGCAATCAAGAGCCTCGGCAGCGCGATCGCGCTCAAGCCGGAGGAGGCCGACTACTATCGCTACCGGGGCGACTGCTACCTCGACAAGGGCGACTACGGCGACGCGATCGCCGACTACAGCGCCGGCATCCGCCGCTCCTCGAACGCCGCTGCCTCCGAGCTTTACCGGGGCCGCGGCATCGCCTACTATCGACAGGGCAACTATCAGCAGGCGCTCGCCGATTTCAGCGAGGCCGCCCGGCTTGGTCCCAAGGACTGGTACGCCCGAAGTCTGCGCGGCACCGTCCTCGTCGAGCTCAGGCGCTATCAGGAGGCGATCGAGGATCAGACGGCGGCGCTCGCTCTCGATCATGACAACGCGCGCATCATCAACAGCCGCGCAGACGCTGTGCTGAAGAGCGGAAAGCCCATGGAGGCGATGGCCGACATCGAGCGCGCACTCCGGATCGATCCGGACTATGCGGTCGCCGTGACCACGCGCGGCGAGATCTATGAGGCGCTCGGGCGCAAGGACGAGGCGATCACCGATTTCAAGAGGGCGACGGCGATCGATCCCTCCTTGGAGGATCCAAAGCTCGGCCTGCAGCGGTTGGTTCCGGGCTACGTAACGCCCGTCACCGGGGTCGCGGCGCGCGGCAGCACCGCAAGGATGTGCTCACGGTTCATTCCGAGCGCCGGCATGACCATACCCGTGGCGTGCGATCCCTGACGTGGTCGCACGCGTGTATTCCCCACGCGGGGGGAGAACCCCAAACGACCGTGCGCCAAGCCTACTCGCCGAAATGCTTGAGCGCGACCTGAATGCCCTCGTCGTACATCTTCTGGTACTCGGCGGTGGCCTGCTCGCCCCGCTTCGTGCTGCGATGGAAGAACTGGATCACCTCGGCAATAGGGGTGGGAGGCCGCCGCTTATCGAGCGCCTCGATCCGGGTGGTCGAGCCGACGTCGATCAGGCCGTCGAGATCGAAGTCGACGATGTAGTAGTAGAGCGCGCCGATGTAGACGCCGCGTGAGGGCTCGTTGCGGATGCGGAGCATTTCGGCCCGATTGCCCATCGGGGGAATATGCTCGTAGCACCAGCGGCGCTCGTCGAGCCGAATGCAGCCTGTCGTCGCTCCGTCGCGCTCAAGCCACACGCGCTCCGTCTTCGCCCGATTGCGGGAGAGATTCTCAGGGTAGGGCATCTTGACCGAGGTCACGAGGTTGATGACCTTGCGTACATCCTCGCGTTCGGCGGCGTAGGCGGGAGCTTGCGCAACACTGAGCAGCAGGCCTGTCAGCACCAGCGGCCTGAATTTCTCGAACATTGGGAACCGCCTTTCATCAAGAGCAGAAACACTTTTTCGAGTCTGTACCCCGCCCTCTCCCGCATGAGCGGAGCGCAGACTTGAACTCTTGACCGCCGTAGCGGTTCCCCGCAACGGCAAAGGCATGGGGTCGAGCCTGCTCATTTCGCAAACGCTGTTGCGAACGGGCGTCGGCGCGAGATCGGTGTCCGGTACTGTGAGCTAGCTACTCACCGAGAAGCTTGAGTGCGACCTGGATGCCGTCGTCGAGCAGCTTCTGATACTCGGCGCGGAACTGATCGCCGCGGCCGGTACCGCGCTGGAAGAACTGGGCAATCGTCGCGACGGGTGCGTGGGCCGGAGGCTCCATCCGTGTGGTGCTGCCGACGTCGGCCAGGCCATCGAGGTCGTAGTCGACGGCGTAGTGGAACACTTGGCCGACCTGGATTCCGCCAACCGGCTCGTTGCGAACCCGCAGCATCTCGGCGCGCGCGCCCTGGGACGGGATGTGCTCGTAGCACCAGCGCATTTTGTCATCGAGGCGCAGACAAGCCACTGTTGCGCCATGGTAATCGAGGCGCACGTACTCGGTGTGAGCGGTGTTTCGCTCAAAGCGCTCCGGGTTGGGCGCCTTGATCGAGGCGATTAGGTTGATGACCGCACGTACCTGCTCGCGCTCTGCGGCATCGGCCGGAACAGACGCGGACGCGGCCAGCATAACGCTCGTCAGAGCGACCGTGGTTATCTTCAGGTGCATGACAAGGTCCTTTCGGAACGAGCACAGGCGCAACTGCCGTGCCTTCGCAGGCTAGCGCCGCGTTGTGGCGGGCTGCAGTCCGATCGGCGAGGATTACAGAATTTCAGTGTAGAGGTTCGAGTGTCCGACGGCCCGGACCAGATGAGGACTGAGGTTCCGGCTGCGAGGCGAGCCAGACGAGATCCGCAGCGAACGAGTAACAGAGGAGCGCGAGCCCCCCAACGCAGAGCACCTGTGCCGCCGAGCTCGGCATGATCGGGACAAGCGCGACGATCAGCACCGTAAACTGCAGGACGCAAATCGCCTTGCGCCGCCATAGGGGCAACAGGGGCATCGCGAGCCGCGGCCACGCCCAGCTCGAAAGGACGAAGGCGTAGCGGAGGACGCCACTCGCCATCACCCAAGCTCCGCTCTCGCCGGTCGCGTACACCAGCAGCGACAACGCGAGGAGGAACAGCGCGTCGACCTCCATGTCGAAATGCGCACCGAAATCACTTGCCATGCCGCTGCGTCGCGCGGCCCAGCCATCGATGCCGTCGGACAACAACGCTGCCGTTGCAGCAACCACAACCAGCCAGCGCATTTGAGAATCGAGGACGAGCACGTTGCCGAATAGCCGTTCGGCGATGACACCCCACAGCAGCGCAGTCAGCAGAGCCCGTGTCAGGGTGACCGAGTTGGCAAGCCCGAAGCGGCGATGAGGTGCATGAAGGGGAAGACCCGTGAGCACCAGCGCGCTGACGATGCCGTAGCAGCCCAGGGCGGCAACGACAAAAGGCCAACTCAAAGGCTGGACCGATCCGAGCAACGCTACGATTGCGAGGACGGCGCCGCCTGTCAGCGCCAGTTGAGATGCGGCGGAGATGAGGAGCGACGAGGAGACCGGGGACGTCCTCGACGCAAGGGTCGCAGCGTCATGCCTCCTGACGCGCAGAGAAGTGATGTACATCATCGACCGACTCCTCGGCCGCCCCTCCGCGCGCGACCCATCCGACGATTGCTGGTATCTGCCG
>JBIOVC010000583.1:0-3409 GCA_044867545.1 Hyphomicrobiaceae bacterium
CGCATGATCCGCATGCAGGATGAGCTGGAGCTCCCCCTGGGTGCCATCCTGCGCGAGCTGAATGAGAAGCTGCCCGGCTCGCAGCTCGTCGATCCCGGCAAGGCGCGCCGGGAAATCTGGCTGGGGCACCGCCTCTTGTGGCTCGTCAGATGGAAGGGCCGGCGGATGGCCAAGAGCGGGCAGCGTGTGGCGCTGCCGGCCGGCGGCACCTTCGAATACAAGCGGAGCGCGACCTAACTCCCCGTCCAGCCCGCGAGGGATGATAGGATGGCGGCGCCCGGGCAAGCGTAAGGGGGTCAGACCGGCGGGTCTGACACCATGTCACCCTGGTCCAATCCGAGCATCGTTGGGACGCCTTGAATGAAGGTGCTGGTGACGGGTGCCAACGGGCACCTCGGCTACAACCTGACCAAAGAGCTGATCGCGGCCGGTCACCAGGTGCGCGGCTCGGTTCGTGGTCTCCACGATCCAACGAGGACCGCGCATCTGAAGGCGCTCGGCGGCGTCGAGCTGGTCGAGGCGGACCTCGGACAGCCGGAGCAGCTGCGTGCGGCAATGGACGGCATCGATGCCCTATGCCACACCGCAGCCGTCTATGCCCTCTACGCGCCGGGCAGGGAAGCCGAGATCCTCGCCGCCAGCATCGACGGCGCCGAGACTGCCATGCGGGCCGCGCAAGACGCGCGCGTGAAGAAGATCGTCCTGACCTCGTCCCACGTCACCCTGCCGATGACACGGCCAGGCGATGCTCCTTCGACTGAGGAACAGTGGGCGAACGACTTGAGGGTGCCGTATCTGAAGGCCAAGACGCTGGCCGAGCAGCGGGCGTGGGAGCTCGCGCGCGAGCTCAAGCTCAACCTGGTGACGATCCTGCCCGGCGGCTTCGGCGGCCCGGGCTTTCAGCGCAACACGCCGACCATCGACATGATCGAGGCCATCATGAAGGGCGCGCTGGACCTCGTGGCGCCGCCCTTCAACTACGCATATGCCGATGTGCGCGATGTGGCGAGAGCCCACGTGCTGGCGCTCGAGAAGGATTGCAGCGGGCGGTTCCTGGTCACGAACGACGCATTCCCCACCCTCGCGGAGATCGCCGAGACGATGCACGCCATCGACCGCCGCATCCCGAAGCCGATACTGACGATGCCCGGCTTCGCGCTGGGAGCCCTTGCCATGCTGGATGGGCTGAACAGCCGGTTGGGCAAGACACCGCGCATGCTGACGCCGGATCTCGTCGCCACCATGCGCGGGCGGATCTTCAACGCCTCTAACGAGCGGGCGAAGCGCGAGCTCGGCTGGCGTCCGCAGGTGAGCCTCGAGCAGAGCCTCGCCGACACCATCGCGGCGCTGCGCGGCCGCGCTTCGGGCCAGGCCGCGTAGCCTCCGAGCCACGCGTCACGCACTGACCTGTTCACTAGCCGATTCCGCACGGGTGATGCCCTTACTCGGTCGGCCTCCCTCGGCCGGATTCTGCCGACTGCCTGCCGGTGGAAGAGCAGAGCACCGTTCGCCTTGACATGTCCTTGGATGGTAATATGGTAGTATACAAAGAATGAGAACGGCCCGCCGAGCAGAGGAAGGAGCCGTCGCCGGGGAAGCGCCATGAAGCGTGCCAAGAGCAGCGCCCGAAAGGAGCCTGCGGGAGCAGACGCCCCCGCCGCGGCTCGCGCTGCGCCGGTCATGCCGCTCCGACGCCAGACCATGGGCGTCCAGATTCACGCGCTCCTGCGCCGCGAGATCATCTCCGGCCGGCTGCTGCCGCGGACCACGTTGTCGGAGCAGGAGCTTTCCCAGCGCTATGGCGTGTCGCGTACGCCGGTGCGCGAGGCGGTGATCAAGCTCGCCGAGGAAGGCCTGGTCGAGACCTACCCGCAGTACGGCTCGTTCGTCGCGCCGATCAAGCTGCAGGACGTCTTCGACAGCCAGTTCGTCCGCGAGGCGGTCGAAAGCGCGGCCGTGCAGCTGGCGGTCGAGCGGATCGACGCGGCCCAGGCCAAGGCCCTTGCCTCGATCGTCGACCGGCAGCGCCTGCTCTACCGCGCCGGCGATGACGAGGGGTTCTTTGCGGCCGACGAGCAGATGCACGCCCTGATCATCAAGATCGCGGGCCATCCTAATGCCTGGCGCCAGGTCGAGAGCGCCAAGGCACAGATGGACCGGGTCCGGCACCTGACGATACGCATTCCGACGAAGCTATCGTCGGTGATCGCCGAGCATGGCGTCATCGTCGACCGCCTGATCGCCCGCGACCGCGCCGGCGCCCTCGAGGCGATGCGCATCCACCTGCGGGGGCTGTTCCGCTCGGTCGACATCCTGATGCGGGAGAACCCGAGCTACTTCGCCGACGATGCCGCCGCGCGCCCCGACACCGCCGCCCCATCGACCGCAGGCCGGTCGAGATCCTCCGCAGGCGCGCCGAAATGAAGATCACTGAGATCAAGACGTTTCTGATGCAGGCGGGCGCACCCTCCGACCGCGCCTGGGCATCCGACGGCAAGGGGCATCAGACCGGGTCGCGCAACTGGCTGTTCGTCAAGGTGGTGACCGACGAAGGCATCTACGGCGTCGGTGAATGCTCGGGCTGGCCGCGGGTCATCGAGACCGCCGTCAAGGACCTGGCCGGCATCCTCGTCGGCGAGGACCCGGCCCACATAGAGAAGCTCTGGCAGAAGATGTTCGTCGCCCAGATGGCCCACGGCATGACCGGCGTTGTCGGCGCCGGGGCCATGAGCGGCATCGACATGGCGCTGTGGGACATCAAGGGCAAGGCGCTCGGCACGCCGGTGTGGAACCTGCTCGGCGGGCAGGTGCGCGATCGCATCCGCATCTATGCGCACGCCTCGGCACCCGAGGTCGCTCTCGAGCTGAAGCGGCGCGGCATCACCGCGGTCAAGACCGGCGGCGTTTCAGATCCCTTGCGCAAGGTCGCCGCCATTCGCGAGGCGGTCGGTGGTGGCATGGACGTGATGGTCGACCTGCATGGGCCGCCATGGATGACGCCGAAGGATGCGATCGCGCTCGGCCGTGCGCTCGAGCCATACCATCTGCTGTTCCTAGAGGACCCGGTGGCGCCCGAGAACATCGAGGGGCTCGCGCGCGTGTCCGAGTCGGTCGCGATCCCGATCGCGGCCGGCGAGCGCGCTGCGACCATCTGGGGCTGGCGCGCGATGGTCGAGCGCGAGATCGTCGATGTCATCCAGCCCGACACCGGCCGCTCCGGCGGCATCAGCCAGATGAAGAAGCTCGCCGGCATGGCGGAGGCCCATCACATCATGCTGGCGCCGCATTCGGGTACCCTCGGCCCCGTCGCCGAGTTCGCCGCCCTGCATCTACTGGCGGCAATTCCGAACACGCTGATGCTGGAGCGCATCGAGAACGACTGGCCCGGCCGCAACGAGGTGATCTCGGC
>JBIOVC010000584.1:0-2020 GCA_044867545.1 Hyphomicrobiaceae bacterium
CCGCCCGACACCTCGACATGCGACGGCGAGAGCGACAGCCGCGAAGCGAGCCAGAACGGCGCCTCTCCGCCCGGCGCCTCGCCTGCAACGCCCGGCGCTGCCCAGGCGAGGAACCGGCTGAGGCTCACGCCCCTGAGCAGGAGGTCGCCGGAGAACCCGCGCGCATCGTTGCCGTCGATCGTGCCTTGCAGATCGAGCCGTGCGTTGCCCGGCAGCGCCGCCTTGAACTCCTGCACCTTGAGCACGCCCGCCTCGCGCTCGAGCGCAAGCTTGACCCCGCTCACCGTGTCGCCGCCGAGGTTGACCTGCTCGACCTCGAGCATGCCGCGCGTCGCGCCCTCCGCCGGCACCAGCCCGCCGATCCCCTGCGCCAGGATGCGCGCCGTCTCGAGCGGACTGACATCGTTCGCGCGGCTGGCGATGCGGTCGAGGTCGAGCCAGCGGGAGCTCAGCCGCGCCGCGATCTCGAGCCGCGTCCGCCACGACGCCTCGACGCTGCCGGTGATGAGCTGCGGCTTGCCGTCCCGCTCGTAGGAAAGCGACAGCTCGCTGAGCCTGGCGCCGCGCACGTCGGCGGCGAGCTTCGATCTGAGCTCGAACACCGGCGTCACCGGCGTATCGGTCAGGAAGCCGGTGCCCGCCGCGCCGCCGCCCTGGTCGATCCGGATCTGCGCGTTGAGGTCGCCGCTGATCCGAGCGCTGCGCGCCAGGTCCGCAAGCGAGCCGTCGAGGGTATAGGAGTTGCCGTTGCCGCCGACGTGCGCCGTCGCCTTGAAGCGCAGCGTCCCGTCGGGTTCGAACGCGGACGTCGATATCCTGATCTCGCGCGCCTGTCCGTTCCAGAGCACGTCGCCGCGGAACCGGAACGGCCCTTCGAGCCCGCCGGCCGAGAATTCACCGTTGACGTCGGTGAGGCTCGACGCCTCGAGCGCCCCGCCGGCCTTGATCGCGAGCGTGCCCTCCCGGATGCGGACCGACTTGAACGCCACGTCGCTCGGCACGAACGGCAGCACGCCGGGGCTCAGGCGGAAGCTCTGCCAGTTGTTCTGCCCGCGCTCGTTGAACGCGAGCCGCAGCACCGGCCGGTCGAGCTCGACCTGGTTCGCCTCGATTGCGCCCTTGAGCAGCGGCGGCACCGCGAGCCACAGCGTGAACGACTCGGCGCGGAAGAACGGCTCGGCCAGCGACCCGTCGGCATCCGCGATCCTGACCTTGTCGAAGCGCACATAGGGCATCGGCAGCAGGCGCAGGTTCACCTCGCCGCCGACCCTCACCTCGCGCCCGAGCACCCGCGAGGCCTCCTCCTCGAAGACGCCGCGGTAATCGTTCCAGTCGATCGCGTGCGGGACCGCAAACAGCAGAGCGAGCGCCGCGACCAGCAGTCCGCCGATCCAGAGCAGCACGCTATTCATGAATATCTACCTTGGCACGCCGCATCCTCCCGGGGCTTTGGGCCGCGGGAAAGGTCATCGCATTCGTGCTTCCTCAATCCCATATCGCACAATCAGGCGCAACCTTGGACGTCCAGGTGGAAATTGTGCTGTCAACGGCCCGTCGGGCGCGCAATCTTGTGCACCATCCGCCGTGTGGCCGCAGTTGACGGCCATGCATGATATGAAGGCTAAATGGCGCAGATTCGACGGCATCAGGTGATGAGTGCGGACGAGCCCGATTCGGGCGGAGAGCGGCCCCCGCAGGCTGTGGCGGGATCGATCTCCGCGCGCGCCCGCGTCGCCGGACCCTCCTACCTTTCGGGCCTCAACCCCGAGCAGCGCCGCGCGGTGGAGACGCTCGACGGCCCCGTGCTGGTGCTCGCCGGCGCCGGCACCGGCAAGACGCGCGTCTTGACCACCCGCATCGCCCACATCCTGGCCACCGGACGCGCCCGCGCGCCCCAGATCCTCGCCGTCACCTTCACCAACAAGGCCGCGCGCGAGATGAAGCAGCGCATCGGCGCGCTCGTCGGCGAGGCGGTCGAGGCGATGCCCTGGCTCGGCACCTTCCACTCGATCGGCGTCCG
>JBIOVC010000585.1:0-11033 GCA_044867545.1 Hyphomicrobiaceae bacterium
CCTCGATCCTCAAGGCGGGCTCCCCGACCCGTCACCTCAACCCGCTAGTGAGCCGTTTGGCGCTGCCACCTCTGTCTTCCTCCCCGCGCAGCGGGCCGTCGCGAAGCGACTTCGTGCTCTGTATAGCCAGGTCGATGGCAGTTCTCGAAACCCTCAGGCGCCAACGCTTCAGCCTCATGCCAGAGCTCTCATCGGAATGAGGCACGAACCTCATCGATGGCCTGCTTCGGGTCCTGAAGGTGGGGGTAGTGCCCAATGCCGGGAAGAAGAGTGAGCTCAGCGTTGAGCCTTTCGGCGAACTCGACTCCCATTTCCTTCTTGATGTAGAGGTCTCGCTCGCCCCAGACCACCTTCACCGGCGTCTTGAGCCGGGCCAGCTGCGATTCGAAATAGTCTTGGTCCCGCGTAAAGTGCGAGTAGTAGTGGGAGAAAGCGTCTGCCGTCGTCATCGCCCCTTGGTTCCATCCGCGGGACATGTCGTCCTTGAATTCCCCGGAAATCTCGAAATGGGCTTCCTTGGGCAGACCTCTTCTGAAGGCGTTTTCGAGGATATCTTCGCGATTCTTGTTCAGCTCGGCGCGGGCCTGGTCCGCCGAAGGCCCCCCCGCCTTCAGGGTTTGCAGGCTCTCGTACATGTAACGGGGCCTGTTGAACGGGGCGAAGTCGCCGACGATGATCGTCCTCGCAATGTCCGGCTTCTTCAGGGCCAGGAGAAGCGCTGGCAGGGCTCCGATATCCGTTGCGTAGATCGTGAGCTTCGATGTGTCGATGCCTGCTTTCCCTATGTATGCATCCAGAACGTGCGCGTAGTCTCTGGGCGCATAAGAGAACCTGTCGACCGTTGGCCGCGATGAAAGACCGTAGCCTGGCCAGTCGAAAGCGTGGACTTCGAAGTCATCGGCGAGGGCCAGGTAAATGTCCTTCCAGGCGTACAGGGTCTCTGGAAAACCATGCAGGAAGAGAACGGTCCCTTTCCGTCTCGGGTTGTGCACCACCATCCTTCTCAGCGTGATGTCCTTGCCTATCTCCAAGAAACCGATATCGGCTTTCTGTTCTTGCTGAGAGGGAGCTTGGGCGCGTACCGGCGCGATGGAAGAGCAGAGCACGAGCATGCCAAGCTGGGCGGCAGCGGCGAATACTGCTGCGGCACCGACAACATGGCGGCGATGGACGTCGACCTTTTGCGAACTGGCGTTCATGGTCAGTCTCCTTGGATCGCACGTCATCTGCTTCGCGGGTGCACTGTCTCCGCTGGGCTTGCCTGTTGCTCTCGGTCAATACGGCGGTGCTTGCGTGCTGTGCTTGATCAGTGTGCCGGCCGAAGCGATCGGAAGGCGGCGCGGAGCTCGGCCGCCAAGAGCTCCGGCTGTTCCCAGGCGGCGAAGTGCCCGCCCTTGTCGAGTTCGTTGAAGTAGACGAGGTTGCGGTAGGCGCGCCGGGCCCAGGTTTCCGGGGCTCGATAGACCTCATCCGGAAACACCGAGATCGCCACGGGTAGTGAAATCTCGCTGGTCTTCTGCGCAGCCGAAATAACAACGCTTTGGCCGGCAGTTTCCCAGTACAAGCGCGCGGCCGAGGTCGCCGTGTTCGTCAGCCAGTACAGCGTAACATTGTCCAGCACGTCGTCTCTGTTGAGCCGACGTTCGGGCTCGCCGTTATTGTAATCGAATATCCAGGCCGCAAGCCCAACCGGAGAATCGGTCAAGGCGTAGCCGATCGTTCGTGGCCGCGTGCCCATGATCGCGCCGTAAGCCCTGTACTTCTTGTAGAACGTGTCGAGCGAGTTGAACGCCGCGCGTTCCTTGTCGGAGAGCCCCGCTGGTGCAGGCCCACCGCTGGCAAGCACTGCCGCAATGTCGGGCGGCACCGTCGCCGGCAAGTTGATGTGGATGCCAAGCAATCCGGCCACCGCCTGGCGCGCCATTGAGCTCGAAACGGGCGAGCCCCAGTCGCCGCCCTGGGCGACGTAGCGGGTGTATCCGAGGCGTCGCATCAGCTCGGCCCAGGCGCGCGCGATCCGATCGGGATTCCAGCCCTTCTCCTTTGGCTTGCCTGAGAAGCCGTAGCCGGGCATCGACGGGATCACGAGATGGAAGGCGTCCGAAGCGCTCCCGCCGTGCGCCGTTGGATTGATGAGCGGGTCGATGATCTTGAGTTGCTCGATGACCGACCCGGGCCATCCGTGCGTCACGATGAGCGGCAGAGCGTTCTCATGCCTCGAACGAACGTGAATGAAATGAATGTCAACTCCGTCGATCTCGGTCATGAACATGGGTAGCGCGTTCAATCGCGCCTCCGCCTTCCGCCAGTCGTAGTCGGTGCCCCAATAGTGGACGATTTCCTGGAGTTTGCCGAGCTGATTGCCCTGCGAGCGATCCGTGACGGTCTCCTTGTCCGGCCACCGCGTGTCGGCAATGCGCTTACGGAGATCGACAAGCGCAGCTTCGGGAACGTGAACTTGGAACGGACGAATTGCGGCGTCGCTGGCCGCTGAAGCAGGCATGCACTGTTCGGCAAGAACGGCGAGACCGAGTGCTGCCGCCGGGGCGGCAAGCCGGATGGGCGAGGACGAGACGCCGGTCATGACCGGTCTCCGTGGTTCGACGCGAGCTGGCCCATAGGTGAACGCCTATGCGCCAGCGGCCGGAGAGCATCACGGTCACGCGTCAGCGGTGGGAGAGCATCGAAGCGAACACTCAATGCTACTTGAGGTTCATCGTCCTTGTGTCTTCTGCGCCCACCCAAGCCGGGGCGCCATCAGGAAACACCCGCAAAAAGTGGACGGAATTTGTAGGGGGCGCGGCACCCCCCTTTCGGTAAATCACCCCGCTGCCGCGCACCAACGCTGCACATTTGAGCACTGAGGTGCATGGACACTTGCTTTCAGCGCTTTCCCCGATAGCAGCGTCCTTTGCTTGTCGCAGACACTGAGCAGCAACCTTCAAACCTCATGGACCGGAGCCCGTCGGCAATCTGGGCGCCGGACAGCTAGCGCCCAAACGCCCGACGCGGCGTCGCTGGCAGGTGCACCTTGCGGCGTGGGAGCAGGGAAACGAATGTCCGAAGAAATCGACCGTCATCGCCGCCGCTTCCTTGGCACTGCGGCCATGACACTTGTCGCCCCGCAGCTCGGCATGGTCGGCGCGGCGGACGCGCAACCCGGCAAGACAAAGACTATTCAGCTGCCTGCAGTTAAGCGCGGAACGAACACCTCGTTCGCCTCGCAGAAACAAGTCAATGCCGGCGTCCTCAATGTCGGATACGCTGAAGCCGGCTCCGCCGATGGTCCTGCCGTCCTTCTTCTGCACGGCTGGCCCTACGACATCTACAGCTACGTGGACGTTGCCCCGTTGCTGGCGTCGGCGGGATACCGGGTGATCGTCCCGTACCTGCGCGGCTACGGCACGACGCGCTTCCTCTCGGACGCAACGGCCCGCAATGGCCAACAGTCGGCACTCGCCATCGATGCCATCGCCTTGATGGATGCTCTCAAGATCGAGAAAGCGACCATCGCCGGCTACGATTGGGGCGCGCGCACGGCCAACATCATGGCGGCGCTCTGGCCGGAGCGCTGCAAGGCCATGGTCTCGGTAAGCGGGTATCTGATCGGCAGCCGTGACGCCAACCGGATGCCGCTGCCGCCGAAGAACGAGCTCGAATGGTGGTACCAGTATTATTTTGCCACGGAGCGCGGCAAGGCCGGCTACGAGAAATACCGACGCGATTTCGCCAGGCTCATCTGGCAGCTCGCGTCGCCGACGTGGGACTTCGACGAGGCTACCTTCGATCGCTCCGCGGCATCATTCGACAATCCGGACCATGTCGGCATCGTGATCCACAACTACCGCTGGCGGCTCGGCCTGACTGAAGGCGAGCCGCAGTACAACGATCTGGAAAGGCGGCTTGCCGAGGGTCCGGTCATCTCGGTGCCCACCATCACCCTTGAAGGTGATGCCAATGGTGCGCCACACCCGGACGCCAGTTCCTATGCCAAGAAATTCTCTGGCAGATATGCGCACCGGATCATCACGGGTGGCATCGGGCACAACCTGCCTCAAGAAGCGCCCGAGGCCTTTGCGCGAGCCGTCGTCGAGGTCGACGGCTAGTGACGGGCGCGATCGGCGCGTCCCTCGCTTGTCAGCACGCACTGGAAAGGTTCACTCGTGTCCAGTCAACCTATGTTCCGAGCCACTCGATGAGGCCGTTTTCCGCGACAGAAGCTCCAATTCGGAGGTCCCGGTCGGGGCCGTCGTGGTGTGATCATGCGTGAGCTGCTGCGAAACAACGATGCCGTGCTGCTGAGCCTTGCCGAGTCGCTGCTGCGGCAGGCCGGCATCGCGAGCGTTCTGGCCGATCAGCACGTAAGCGTGCAGGAAGGCTCCATCGGCGCCTTTCCGCGCCGGCTTCTGGTCCGAATTGACGACTGGCGATGGCCGACCCTGGCTTAGCCACGGCTCATGCTCGCGGCACACCGCCGTCTCATCCCTCAGAGGGGCTTGAGGTTGCCGAGCATCGTCGGCAGCAGCTCCGACACGGTCGGGTGAATATGGACGGCCCGCTGCATCACGGTGTAGGGGGCACCGGCGTACATGAGGTCGAGGATCGCGTGGACCACCTCGTCGCCGCCGACGCCGAGGATCGACGCGCCGAGGAACCTCTCGGTCTCAGCGTCGGCCAGCACCTTCATGAAGCCTTGCGTCTCACCCTTCTCGAAGGCGCGGCTCACGTTCTCCATGGCCATCTTGGCCATCAAGGCCGGTCGGCCGGACTTGCGCACTTCCGCCTCCGTGAGGCCTACGCGACCAAGCGGCGGGTCGGTGTAGAGATTGTAGGCCACAATACGATCGCCGAGACGGCGTGGGTCGTTGTCGAGGAGGTTGGCGGCGATGATCTCGAAGTCGTTGTAGGCCGTGTGCGTGAAGGCCCCGCGGCCGTTGCAGTCGCCGAGCGCCCAGATACCCGGCACGTTCGTGCGAAGCTGGTCGTCGACCTCGATGAAACCGCGCTTGTCGAGGGCGACGCCGGCCGTGTCGAGGCCGAGGTCGTCGGTGTTCGGGCGACGGCCCACCGCGATCAGCACATGTGAGCCGGCTACCTCCCTGCGGCCATCGGCATCGAAGCTCGCGACAATGTCGTTTCCGCGCTTGGCGAGCCTGAGGTCGCCGGCGCCGAGGTGGAGCGCGATGCCTTCTGCGTTGAGGATGCCGGCGACCGCGGCGGAGACATCGTCGTCCTCGCGCGGGATGAGACTCGGCGCCATCTCGATCACTGTCACCTCGCTGCCGAAGCGGCGGTAGATTTGAGCGAACTCGAGCCCGACGTAGCTGCCGCCGACAACGATGAGGTGCGGCGGAACGAATTCGACGTCCAGCAGCGTGCTGTTCGTGAAGTATTCGACCTGGTCGAGGCCCGGGATGTCCGGCACAGCCGCCCGGCCGCCGACGTTGATGAATCTCCTGGGAGCGCTCAGGGCCTCGCCGGAAACTTCCACGGACTGCGGCGAGGTGAAGCGTGCGTGCCCCTGATAGACGGTGATCATGGGATTGCTTCGGAGCGCCCGCTCGACGCCGCGGTTGGAGAAGCCCAGCACATAGTCCTTGCGCGCCTTGATCTTGCTCATGTCTACGGTGACAGGGCCCGGGACCGAGATCCCGTAGTCTCCGGCACGGCGGGCGAGATGCGCAGCATAGGCACACGCCACCAGTGTCTTGGTCGGCGTGCAGCCGGTGTTGACGCAGGTACCACCGAAGCGGTGGCGCTCGATGATCGCCACGCGTTGGCCCGCGGCTGCCATGCGATGCGCGAGCGACGGGCCGGCTTGGCCGGTGCCGATGATAATGGCGTCGAATTGGGGCATGCCTGTCTCCTCAGGGCGTACAGGAATGGCGAGCTTCCAGCTGCCGAGGGAATAGATAGCGAGGGCCATCCCGTGGCGCCAAACTCTTGGGAGGTTTCTGGGTCGCAGTCAGGGTTTCTGTTGATGTCGGCGTAGACCATTCCTTGGGACAATGCGCGATGGGACGGCCACACGGACGGCCTGCGCGGGTTGCGCCAGGATGGCGCCCACGCCGATCGGAGACTGCGCCTCTACGCCATCGAGCTGGGCGCCATCCTGCGCTGCCCCTCATGCGGCGAAGCCCCGGTATGGATCGCTCGCACGCGACGAGGCTCCGGTTCGACCTGCGGGGCGCGGCAATGGTCATGGCGGTGTCCACAGGAACTCGCGTCCCGTCAGCCGCCATTCTCTGCTGCTCAGGTGTGGAGAGAACACTCATGCGACTAAACTATCCCGCCATCGCACCGGAAACGCCAAAGGCGCTGGCCGCGGTCAATGCCGCTTTGCTGCGTACCGGACTCGATAAGCGCCTCATAGATCTTCTTTTCCTGCGTGTCTCACAGATCAATGGGTGCTCCTACTGTGTCGATGAGCATGCGCGCGACTTGCGGCGGGCCGGTGAGTCCAATGAACGCCTCGATGGCCTCGCTGGGTGGCGGGAGAGTCCGTACTTTACGGATGCTGAGAAGGTCGCGCTTGAATGGGCAGAGGCGCTGACTCACGTCGCGGAGACGCATGCCCCAGATGCTGGCTATGAAGCCCTGGCACGCCACTATGAGGACAGGCAGGTTGCCAACATCACATACGCCATTGCACTGATGAATGCTTGGAACCGCATCGCCATAGGCTTCCGTCGAGGGCCCGAGCCGCGCTCGGCCGAACACCGCTCCTCATGAGAGGGCAAGTGGGGAACCGAGGCAGCGAAGGCGCGCGAACGCCGTTTCGAAACCGCCGTCCGTTTCTCGGTTGATTGGAACAAGAGAGCCCTATTCATGCGAAGCAAAGGAGAGTGAGAATGATGAATATCAGATCGTTCACCGGCGTCGCTTGTGCTGCTGTCGCCATCGCGACCGCAATGCCTGCTGCTGCCCAGGACGGCGGCGAGACGATCACGCCGCACTTCGAGCACGCGATACCGAATACTCCCGGCAAATCGCTGGTAGCGCTTGTCGTTGACTATGCGCCGGGGGGAGCGTCGCCCCCACACATCCACGCGAAATCAGCCTTCGTCTTCGCCTACGTCGTGTCCGGAGAAATCGAGTCGCAGGTGAATGACGGACCCAAGCGCGTCTATCGCGCCGGCGAGAGTTTCTACGAGACGCCGGGTTCCAGCCACCCTGTCAGCCGCAACGCGAGCAAGACCCAGCCAGCAAGGCTGCTCGCGGTCTTCGTGGTCGATACCGACGACAAGGCCCTGACTACGCCCGTCAAATAAGGAGCTGGCCATGCGAGTATTCATCGCTGGCGCAACAGGCGCCGTCGGGTTGCCGCTTGCGCGCGCACTGCGCACCCTCGGCCATCAGGTCATCGGCATGACCCGCGTTGGCTCGGGCATTGATCGTCTGCGCGAGCTGGGGGCGGACGCCTCTACGGCCGATGCGTTCGACCCCAGGGCGGTCCTGAAGGCGATCGAAGGAGCCGTACCGGATGTAGTGATCGACGAACTGACGTGGCTTCCTGCCAATCCCGCCGACATCATCAAGTCGTTGCCCAACAATACCCGGCTGCGACGCGATGGGGGCGCCAACTTGCTTGCAGCTGCCCAGGCGGTCGGTGTGGGACGCTACATCATTCAGTCCTATGGTTTCTATCTCGATGCTCCAGAAGGACAGCTCGCCGACGAGACCGCCAGGCTCCGGTCCGACGCGCCCGGCGAGGTTGGCAAGGGTGCGCGCGCGATCGGTGAATATGAAGAACAGGTTCTGGCGACACGTTCGCTGCATGGGGTCGTCCTGCGCTACGGCTTCTTCTATGGTCCGGGCACGTGGTACCGGCCTGACGGGGCCGCTGCGGAGCAGGTGCGCAAGCGCGAGTTGGCGATCATCGGAGAAGGGAACGCTGTCTGGTCGTTCGTCCACATTGACGACGCGGTCGCTGCCACGGTCGCCTCGCTGACCGCCGAACCGGGTGTGTACAACGTCGTAGACGATGACCCTCTGCCGGTCTCCGAATGGCTGCCGGCCTTCGCCCGGTGGGTCGACGCGCCCCAACCGCCTCGAGTGAGCGCGAGAGACGCGCTGAGGGCGGCGGGCGAGGAAGCTGTCTACTATCACACCCGTTTGACCGGAGCCTCGAACGGCCGGGCGAAGGCGAAGCTCGGTTTTGCGCCGCGGCCGCTCCTGTGGAAGGCCGGTAGGGCTTAGGTACAAAACGGGCGGGGCACCGGTCCCGCCAGGCGTTCAGAGGCGGGCTCTTGAGTCCAAACTGCCATTGGCCTCTCGGGGACTTGCGGCGCTTCAACACAGGCTTTCAGCAGTTTCCCCGATATCAATACGTCCCTTTCCGCTGCAAACCTTCTTCAATCTTTGTTCAGACGGCCGACACATTCGTGATCTCGACCGGATCAGCTGGCGCGTAGAGGCCGGTTCAGTCGGGCCGCGGCGACGGCGGCAGTGTTCAATCCGTCGTGCTGGGCCTGGAGACCACTCGGGACCGGCCGGAGCCCCGTGGAGGAAGCTGCCCATGACCACAACCAGAGGCTTCACCGGCCGTAGGCGGGCCTCAGCTGACGAGCGGCGCGTCCCGCCCGGCCAGTACGTGACCGATGACTTCCCGGTCCTGAGCGCGGGGCCGACACCACATACGCAGCTCGATAGGTGGACCCTGGCCTTGCAGGACGGTGGGTCGCTCCTTGGCAAGTGGGCCTGGGAGGAGTTCCAGGCACTGCCGCGCACCGAGCTCACGGTCGACATCCACTGCGTGACCAAGTGGAGCAAGCTCGGCACCGTCTGGGAGGGGGTCACCATCGACGACCTGCTCGCCGCGGCGGGCCTCGATGAGCCGCCGGCGCCCTACCTCATGGCGCACTGCGACGGCGGGTACACGACCAACCTGCCGCTTGAGGACCTGCTCGATGGCAAGGGCCTAGTGGCGACCCGGTTTGACGGCGAGCCGCTGGCGCCGGAGCACGGCGGCCCGGCGCGTCTCCTGGTCCCGCACCTCTACTTCTGGAAGTCGGCGAAGTGGGTCCGCCGGCTGCGGTTCATGGAGCACGACGAGCCGGGCTTCTGGGAGTCCCTCGGCTACCACAGCTACGGTGACCCCTGGCGTGAACAGCGCTATGACGGCGATTGAGGCGGGGCCGCCGCCCACCGGGGCCGGCGCGCGGCGCCTCGCCTGGCGGCAGGCAGAGGTGGTCGAGAGGGTGGCCGAGACGCGCCGGGCGACCACGCTCGTTCTCGACGTGCCAGGCTGGCCCGGCCATCTCGCTGGGCAGCACGTAGACGTCCGGCTCACCGCGGACGACGGCTACCAGGCGCAACGGAGCTACTCGATCGCCTCCCCGCCCGAGGTGCCGCGTCTCGCGCTCACGATCGTGCGGCTTGAGCGCGGGGAGGTGTCGCCCTGGCTCGTCGACGAGGCCCGGCCGGGCGACCGCTTCGAGCTGCGCGGGCCCATCGGCGGCTACTTCGCCTGGTCCGTTACCGCGGGCGGGCCGCTGCTGCTCGTCGCGGGCGGTTCCGGCATCGCGCCGCTGATGGCCATGCTGCGCCACCGCGCGGCGAGCGGCGAGGCGGGCCGCGCCGTGCCGGCGCGCCTCCTGCTCTCCTCGCGCTCCTACGGGGACATCATCTACCGCGAGGAGATGGACCGGCTCGGATCAGCACCCGGCGGGCCCTTGATCGTTCACACTCTTACGCACGAGCGGCCGCCACCGGGCTGGCGCGGTCACGCCCGGCTAATCGACGCACAGATGCTGGCCGAGGTCGGGTTCCCGCCTGCGGCGGCACCCAAGGTCTTCGTCTGCGGCCCAACGCCGATGGTGGAGGCAGTCGCCGAGGCGCTGGTTGGGCTCGGGCACGAGCCAGGGCGCGTCAAGACCGAGCGCTTCGGCGCAACAGGAGGAAAGTGAGATGAGCCGCGAACAAGTGTATTCCACGCTCGACGGCAACGCGGCGGGCGGTCTGCTTCGCGAGGCCTTCGCGTTCGACGTGACGCAGGCACGGACGACCTGCGCGGTCTGCGCCAGGATGGTGCCGATGGCAGAGCTGCGCCTCTACGCCATCGAGCTGGGGGCCGTCCTGCGCTGCCCCTCATGCGACGAGGCCGTGGTACGGATTGCGCGCACGCCACGGGGGCTCTGGCTCGACCTGCGGGGCGCGGCAACGGTCGTGGCGGTGTCTGCGGGAACACCTTAGGGCTCGACTCCGGAGCCGGCGAACACGGCGGCCTGGCGTGGCCGATCGCCACGAGCTCGTGCTTTGTTCGCTTCACTTCAGGTTGCTAGGGCCTGTACTCAAGGACGCCGACGTATCACTGATTGTCTTTAGTCGCACCTTCGCGCCACGGCAAGCGGCGCAGTTCCTCAGCAAGAGCCTGGACACCGGCCTCTCTATAGCGGCGCGCCCAAAAGTTGAGCCAGTCATCCTTGTCCAAAAAGAACTTCCAGTCGCTGATGACCCCTTGCCTCACGAACAGAAACGGCACGGGCGACTGAAATGGTCGGAAGCCCGAATTGTATATAGCGGTCCCCTCGTTGCCTTCGTAGAACGGCCCGAACAGGATTCCATCTTCCACATACGACGGAACTGCAAGATGCTGGAGGACGTCGCCAAAGACGCCTTGGGCGCGAGCTGCCGGCAAGTCGGTGAAAACAACGACGATTACCTTGTAGTTCGCTTCGTCGCCGTCCGTAGGTTGAGCGTCCAGTAATAGTTTCTTGTAACCGTTCATGAGCTGAACAATTTCCGGTACGCTCCGGTCCGCAATCCGCTCAGGAGCGAGCCAAAGTATCTTACGTTCCAGGGCCGGAGGCACGAAAGGACACACGGGTCCCGCACGGCCGAGATCCTTGTGAGGCTTGACCACATAGGTCTTGATCCAGTCTGCGACGGCGTGAAGCGCATTTAGATCGCTTTCCTCGAGCTTCTTCGTCCTACCGGCGTCCTTGAGATCCTCCAGGAGGAAGAGATTAGTGGTCTGTGCTGGCATGGAACCTCCTCCTGCCAAGCTGCCGCTGGTCTCCTTCGCGCTCTGG
>JBIOVC010000586.1:0-5118 GCA_044867545.1 Hyphomicrobiaceae bacterium
TGTTCCGGATGATCGCGGCCGTCACGCCCCAGATGAATCGCTCGCCATACGGCATCGCATAGTACCGGCGCATCATGCCGGCGATCTCACGGGTGTGTTGCTCGTGGTTGCGCGGGTCCATGAGGAACGAGAGCGGCACCTCGAACACGTCGGCGACCTCTCTCGCGTCCGGCGTAAGGGTGAAGCCGGGCCGCAGCATCGCGACGACCGGCACGATGTGGAACCCCGTGCGGGTGAGCAAGCTGTCGAGGTATCCCGCAGGCTCGATGAACTCGGGCATAAGCCCGATCTCCTCGTTGGCCTCACGCTCGGCGGCTGCCACCGCATCGCTGTCGCCCGGCTCGATCTTTCCACCGGGAAAGGCGATCTGCCCGGCGTGATTCGGCAGGTGGTCGGTGCGCAGCGTCAGCAGCACGGTCAGCGTCTCGCGCGCCAGCACCGGAACGAGCACGGCAGCGCTCCGAAGCGTCCTCTCGGCGGGCCCCGGCACCACCTCGGCGAGGCGATGCCGCTCACCCGTTACGGTATCGATCACCGTATCGGACGGCGCCGCGCTGAGGCGCCGTGCCGCGAGCTCGCGGAATTCGGCCGCCGTCATCTCCGGCGAGGTCAACTGTGCATCGAGCGACATGGGCGGCACCATACGCACACCCCGCCGAGCCTTGGCAAGCGCCGTCGAAGCGAGATGTGCGAACATCGCAATCGGGGCCTGGCCGGACCCCGCCGGCGTGCTAAACAGGCCTGAGATTTGAGCTCCGAGCGAGGCCCGCCGGCGATGCATCGCGACGACGCCAGATGCCGAGGAACGAGGCCGGCGGGGCGGCTGCTGGCGCTGGCCGCGCTGCTTCTGGCTCTCCTGATTCTTGGAGAGCCAGCGACAGCACAGAACAGCAAGACCCTGCAGGCTCTGATCGAGCGGCTCGACGCCCGTCAGAAGAGCGAGCTTGCCACCTACCGCGCCGCCCAGGCCAAGCACGCCGCCGCGCTCGACAGCTACTGGACGACGGTCGGCGAGCGGCGGACCGAGCGCCGCCGGAAGATCCGGGCCGGCGAGCCGGTCGGGCAGGCGGACTACGTCCTGACCTTCCCGCCCGAGTACGCAGGCCCGAGGCTGTCGCCCGAGATCGCCAGGATATGGGCCGAGATCGAGAAGCAGGAGCGGCCGCCGCCCGCGCCGATCGCCAACGTCGACGAGGTGTTGGCCAACGCCAAGGCCCACTACAACTTCGTCCCGAAGCGCGTCTCCGAGCGCGACTTCAAGTGGCTTTATGCGCACGAGGCGCTCACCCTCGGCCTCTCCAAGGAGCAGGTGGTGCGCGTCTATGCGCTCGAGACGGGCGGCCAGGGCACCTACGACATGCAGGCCGGCATCAGCCCAATCACCCGCCGCGGCACGCCGATCTCGAGCGCGCTCGGCTACGCCCAGCTTCTGCACGCGAACTCGGTCAACGAGCTGGTGCGCCACGGGCAGTCCTTCGCCCGCCGGCTCGAGATGATGGCGACAGTCGCGAGCAATCCCGAACGTGTCGCCGAGCTGCGCGACAAGGCCAAGGTCGTCCGCAACATGCTCCAGAATGCCCGCTCGGTGCCGGACGACTGGTACGCGCACATGCGCTACGCGGCGACGCCGAAAGGCCTCGGCATTCATGCGCTCAACATCGACGCCGACGTCGGCCCCTGGCTGCAGGTGATAAAGCTCAAGGGAATCAGAGACGAGGCGGCGCGCGCCGGCCGCACCGACCTGGCACCGGTCGAGATGGAGCTGATGAACCTCGCCGGCCCCTCGACCGGCCTCGAGATGATGATGCCGGTGGCGCGCGGCGTGCCGACGTCCAACTTCTTCGCCCGCGGCGGCTATGAGCGCAACACCATCGTTCGCGGCAAGACCTCGGCCGAGCTGATGGCCGCGCTCGACCAGCGCATGAACGTCAACGAGAAGCAGCCTGGCGCGATCGAGTTCGCAGCCGTCTTCGACGAGGTTATCAGGCAGCGGCAGGCGCGGCGCTGAGCTTCGGCCGGGGTCGCGACCCGATATTCCGCTTTCTCGCATGCCCCGCACGCGATAGCCTTGCATTCGGTGTCGTGGTGCGGAGCAGGAGGGCCCGGATGCGCCGCCGTGCACTGCTTCTGTTCGCACTTGCCGTGACGGCTCTCGGTGGCCTGATCTCGGTCGCATCGGCCGAGGTCGCCGACGGCAAGCCGGACCGGCAGGGGCAGGTCATGCTGATCGACGTCAAGGGCGCGATCGGCTTCGTGTCGACCAGCCACCTCGAGCGGGCGCTGCAGACCGCCGCCGCCCGCAACGCGAGCCTGCTCATCGTGCGTCTGGACACCCCGGGCGGGCTCGTGTCCTCGACCCGCGACATGATCCAGGCGATCCTCTCCTCTCCCATCCCCGTCGCGATCTACGTCGCACCGAGCGGCGCCCGGGCGGCAAGCGCAGGCGCCTACCTCGCATACGCCGCGCACGTCTCGGCGATGGCGCCGGCGACCCACATCGGCGCCGCAACGCCCGTGCAGCTCGGCGCGCCGGGCATGCCGGGCGCGCCCCCGCAGCCGAAGCCGTCGCCCTCGCCCGACCAGAAGCCCTCGGGCGACTCCGACTCCACGACCGCCATGGACCGCAAGATCATCAACGATGCGGTCGCCTACATCCGCGCGCTGGCCGAGCTCCGGAACCGCAACGCCGACTGGGCCGAGAAGGCGGTGCGCGAGGCGGCAACCCTCACCGCCAACGACGCTCTGAAGGAGCGCGTGATCGACGTCATCGCCGGCAGCACGAGCGAGCTGCTCTCCGCGATCGACGGGCGCCGCGTGATAACGGCCTCGGGCGAGCAGACGCTCTCCACCAAGGGCCGCGCCGTGGATGTGCTCGAGCCGACCTGGAACATGCGGCTGCTGGCAGCGATCGCCGATCCCAACGTCGCCTTCATCCTGCTGCTGATCGGCATCTACGGCATCATCTTCGAGTTCATGAATCCGGGCGCGGTGGCGCCGGGCGTCGTCGGCGGCATCTGTCTGATCGTGGCGCTGACTGCGCTTTCCGCGCTGCCCGTCAGCTATGGCGGCCTGGCGCTCCTCGTCCTCGGCCTCGGGCTGATGCTGGTCGAGGCGCTGAACCCCGGCTTCGGCATCCTGGGCGTCGGCGGGCTCATCGCCTTCGTCTTGGGGTCGCTGTTCCTGTTCGATCCGGCCGATGCCGACATCGACTTCTCGGTCTCCTGGCAGCTCGTTGCCTTCATGACTGTGGCGAGCGCGCTATTCTTCTTCGCCCTGGTGAGCTTCGCGATGAAGGCCCGCCAGCGCACCGTCCGCACCGGCTCCGAGCAGATGGTCGGCTCGTTCGGCGAGGTCGTGAGCTGGTCGGGCGGCGAGGGCCGCGTCCTCGTGCTGGGCGAGATCTGGGCCGCCCGCGCCGACAAGGAGCTGCCGCGCGGCATCAAGGTCCGCGTCGTCAAGCGCGAGAACCTGACGCTGTTCGTGGTCGCCGAAAACTGAGGGAGGACGACGCATGCCGATCATAGGCGCCTTGGGCAACCTGATATTCACCGTGGTCGCGGTGGTTCTGGTCGTCCTGCTGCTGACGTCGACCTTCCGCATCCTGCGCGAATACGAGCGCGGCGTCGTGTTCCTGCTCGGCCGCTTCTGGAAGGTGAAGGGGCCGGGCCTCGTCGTCATCGTCCCGTTCATCCAGCAGATGGTGCGCATGGATCTGCGCACGCGCATCCTCGACGTGCCGCCGCAGGACGTGATCTCCAGGGACAACGTCTCGGTCAAGGTCAATGCCGTTGTCTATTTTCGCGTGCTCGATCCCGAGAAGGCCGTCATCCAGGTCGAGCAGTTCGAGATGGCGACCAGCCAGTTCGCACAGACCACGCTGCGCTCGGTTCTCGGCCAGCACGATCTCGACCAGATGCTGGCCGAGCGCGAGCGGCTGAACAACGAGGTGCAGCGCATCCTCGACGAGCGCACCGACGCCTGGGGCATCAAGGTCTCGAACGTCGAGCTGAAGCACATCGACTTGAACGAGAGCATGATCCGCGCCATCGCCAAACAGGCCGAGGCCGAGCGGCTGCGGCGCGCCAAGGTGATCGATGCGGAAGGCGAGCTGCAGGCGGCCGAGCGTCTGGCGCAGGCGGGCGAGATCCTGTCGCGGCGCCCCGAAGCCATGCAGCTCCGCTACCTCGGCACGCTGCTCAATATCGCCGGCGAGAAGAGCTCGACCATCGTCTTCCCGCTGCCGGTCAGCCTGCTGAGCTCGCTGGGCTTGGGCGGGAAGGACGGGAAGGGGTGAGGAGGTCGAGCCCTACGCAGCCGCCAACTTCGCTTCGAGCACCAGCATTATATAGCCTGAATCCTACGGCGAGTTCGATAGCAGTCCGGCATCTCTTACCACCATTGCGCCTTGGCAACGTCAGGAAGTATGGTCATGTTTTGAGACTTGGGGGTCGGGAATGTCGGGTGGCATCTTCATTTCTTACCGGCGAGAGGATTCCCAGCATGCAGCTGGTCGCTTGGTGGATCGGCTAGGTCAAACGTTCGCTCATGATCAGCTGTTTCTCGATGTTGACAACATCGCACCGGGGCTCGACTTCGTAAGAGTCCTTACTGAAAAGGTGCACGCCTCCGACGTCCTGCTCGCCGTCATCGGCCCAAACTGGCTTAACTCCAAAGACAACGATGGGAACCGTCGTCTCGAAAATCCTCGTGATTTCGTGCGCATTGAACTTGAAGCGGCGCTTGCACGCGACATCCGCACCATACCGGTCCTCGTGGACGGCGCGCAGATGCCGCGTGAAGACGAGCTTCCCCCAACGCTTCGCCCACTTGCCAGACGCAATGCGACGCGCCTGGCTCACGAGCGCTTCGGTGCGGATGCAGACCGCCTTATCCAAACCCTAGCTACGATTGTGCTGCCCGAAAGACTCCTTACCACAACGCAACCAAAGAAAGCCAACGTCGAGCCCCTGCTCTTTCACGAGCTGCGATCAAGCAAGTGGTCGTATTGGAAGCACCTCGGCAGCACCCTATTGGTGGCAGCTTGCTGGGTCTATCTGGCGATAAATGGTGTCCAGTGGTTCTCCACCATCGCGCTCGTACTCCTCGTGGGCACTATGG
>JBIOVC010000587.1:0-4697 GCA_044867545.1 Hyphomicrobiaceae bacterium
GGTGAAGGTTACCAAGGGGAAACCGGACCAGAAGCTCGGCAAAGAACGGCGAGACGCCGTTACCGCTCTCATCGCCCGGTCGCTCAAACGCATGAAGCAGGCGCCTAAAGGATCCGAGTGAGCCGCACCATGACGCTCATCCTAGGCGCGCATACCCCGGTCTCCCATTTTGTGACCGTTGCTGGGTCGACCTCGAGTTGCTGGGCCAGCTTCCTCCGGCTTAACCCCAACCGGCGCCGCGCAGCCGCGATTGTCGCCCCGAACGTATTGCCTTGAGCAAACGGGTCGTATCCCAGGTACCCAATCACCTTCGGAAAGAAGCCCGCGGCCGGCAGTACGCCCCGCTTCTCCCAGCCGATATATGTCCAGAGGTTCACCCCCATGGCCAGCGCTGCTTCGCGCTGCAGCTGTCCTAGCACCAACCGGCGCTTTTTCAGGTGATCCTTCAGCGTTCTTGGTTCGACCACAAAGCCTTGTGGTTTCGCCGATCTGAGGCACAACTTATAGCATGGCAAGAAGGCAACACGCTGCTGCCGCTGCGGCGGCGGTCCCGGCGAGACGTGCCGGCGCGGCCCGCGGTGCGCAGCCGACTACCAGTCGCGCGTCTCGGGGCCGCTGCTCGATCGCATCGACCTGCAGATCGAGGTGCCGGCGGTGTCGGCCGCCGACATGTGCCTGCCGCCGCCCGCCGAAGGCAGCGTGGAGGTGAGAGCGCGCGTCGCTGCGGCACGCGAGCGCCAGCGCGCGCGGCTAGCTGCCTCCGGCGGCAAAGGTCCGCGGACGAATGCCGAGCTTTCCGGTCAGCTGCTCGAACAGTTCGCGATGCCGGAGGCGGCGGGTCTCGCGCTGCTGCGGCAGGCGGCGGAGACGCTCGCGCTTTCGGCAAGAGGATTTCACCGCACGCTCAGGGTGGCGCGCACGCTCGCCGACCTCGACGGGGCCGAGCAGGTTCAGCGCGTGCACGTTGCCGAGGCGCTCAGCTATCGTGGCGAGACGATGCGGCTCAGGCACGCTGCCTGAGAGCGCCGACGATCAGCGCGTCGGCACCGGGGTGTCGCCGCGGTAGTCGTAGAAGCCGCGCTTGGTCTTGCGGCCGAGCCAGCCCGCCTCGACGTACTTCACGAGCAGCGGGCACGGCCGATACTTCGAGTCGGCGAGGCCCTCATAGAGGACCTGCATTACCGACAGGCACGTGTCGAGGCCGATGAAGTCGGCAAGCTCGAGCGGGCCCATCGGGTGGTTGGCACCAAGCTTCAGCGCCTTGTCGATCGCGTCCACCGTGCCGACGCCCTCGTAGAGCGTGTAGACCGCCTCGTTGATCATCGGCAGCAGCACTCGATTGACGATGAAGGCCGGAAAGTCCTCGGACACCGCAATAGTCTTGCCGAGGCTCTCGGCGAAGGCGCGGGCGGTCGTGAAGGTCACGTCATCGGTGGCGATGCCGCGGATCACCTCGATAAGCTGCATCACCGGCACCGGGTTCATGAAGTGCATGCCGATGAATCGCTCGGGGCGGTCGGTGGCAGCGGCGAGGCGCGTAATCGAGATCGAGGAGGTATTGGATGCGAGGATCGCCTCCGGCTTCAGCTTGGTGCAGACGTCGGTAAAGATCTTGCGCTTGACCTGCTCGTCCTCGGTCGCCGCCTCGATGACGAGATCACACTGGCCGAGGTCGGCGGTCGACGGAGCGTAACTGATGCGCTTCAACGCATCCTTCATGTCGGTGTCCTTGATGGACCCGCGCATCACCTGGCGCGACATGTTGCGCTCGATGTTGCTCAGCGCAGCGTCGACGCGCTCCTTGGACAGGTCGCTGATGGCGACCGAGTAGCCGGCAAGCGCCACCACGTGCGCGATGCCGTTGCCCATCTGGCCGGCGCCGACCACGCCGACATTGCGAATCGCGGCCGCGCGCGCTGGCGCCGTTTGAGCCTTGGCTTTGGGTTGCGCGTTCATTCTTCTCGTCCTTGCTTGGATAGGTAGCACCGCCAGCTTGGTCAAAGACCCGCCTTCTTGAGCTCGCTGTCGAGCTCGGGGAGCGCCTGAAAGAGATCGGCAACGAGGCCGTAGTCCGCAACCTGGAAGATCGGCGCCTCGCCGTCCTTGTTAATGGCAACGATCACCTTGGAGTCCTTCATCCCGGCGAGATGCTGAATGGCGCCGGAGATACCGACCGCAATGTAGAGCTCGGGCGCCACGACCTTGCCGGTCTGGCCGACCTGATGGTCATTGGGCATGAAACCGGCATCCACCGCGGCGCGGCTGGCGCCAACCGCTGCGCCGAGGCGGTCGGCGATTGGCTCCAGGTACTTCTTGAAGTTCTCCGCCGACTGCATGCCACGGCCGCCGGAAATCACTATGCGCGCCGCCGTCAGCTCGGGCCGGTCGGATCTCGCGATCTCCGCTTTCTCGAAGGTCGAGAGCCCTGCCGGAGCGGGTAATGTAAGTGCCTCGACCGGCGCCGGCGCCCCAGCGCGATCGGGGGTTGCGGCGAACGACGCGGTCCTGACGGTCACGACCTTCTTGGCGTCGGTCGCCTGCACGGTCTGGATCGCGTTGCCGGCATAAATCGGCCGCTCGAAGGTATCCGGCGCCTTGACCGCAGTGATGTCGGAAACCTGCATGACGTCGAGCACGGCTGCGACCCGCGGCAGCGCGTTCTTGCCGCGTGCGGTCGCGGGCGCGAGGAGCGCGTCGTAGCCCCGCATCAGCGGAGCGACGACGGCGGCCACCTCCTCGGCGATCTGGTGGGCGAGGTGAGGCGCGTCGGCAATCAACACCTTGGCAACACCGTCGAGGCGCGCGGCCGCATCAGCCGCCGGCCGGCAGTTGCCGCCGGCAACGAGGACATGGACCTCGGGGCCGACCGCACGCGCTGCGGTCAACGCCTTGGCCGTCGCGGGGGCGAGGCTGTCGTTCTCGTGCTCGGCCAGCAGAAGGACGGGCATCAGATCACTCCCGCCTCGGTCTTGAGCTTGGCGACAAGCTCCGCCGCGCTCGCGACCTTCACACCGGATTTCCGCGAAGCCGGCGCCTCGGTGCTCAGCACCTTGAGGCGCGGCTTGATGTCGAGGCCGTACGTCTCCGGCTTCTCGATCTGCAGCGGCTTCTTCTTCGACTTCATGATGTTGGGCAGTGACGCGTAGCGCGGCTGATTGAGTCTCAGGTCGGTGGTGACGACCGCCGGAAGTCCGAGCTGGATCGTCTCCAGGCCGCCATCGACCTCGCGGGTCACCAGCATCGTCGTGCCGTCGATCTCGACCTTGGAGGCAAAGGTCGCCTGCGGCCAGCCGGCAAGTGCTGCCAGCATCTGGCCGGTCTGGTTGCAGTCGTCGTCGATCGCCTGCTTGCCCATGATGATGAGCTGCGGCTGCTCGGCCTTCGCCACTGCATGGAGCAGCTTGGCGACGGCGAGCGGCTCGACGATATCGCTTTCGCCGGTCTCGATCAGAATGCCCCGGTCGGCGCCCATCGCCAGCGCCGTGCGGATCGTCTCCTGCGCCTTGGACGGCCCGACGGAGACGGCCACGACCTCGCTCGCCTTGCCCTTCTCCTTCAGCCGAAGCGCCTCCTCGACAGCAATCTCGTCGAACGGGTTCATCGACATCTTGACGTTGGCCAGCTCGACGCCGGAGCGGTCGGCCTTAACCCGGATCTTGACGTTGAAATCGACCACGCGCTTGACCGGCACGAGGATCTTCATCGAGCAGTGCTCCCCAGGGCCAACATTCCACCTGGCTCTTCTCAGTGAGCGGGGCCGGAGAGGGCGTCTGCCACAACTCTCAGCTTGGTCATACTCGCGGCCAATCGATGCGTCGTTTGATCGCGGCCGCGAACCCCCTCTTCGCAGATGCGAAATGGCACGTTATGCGCTGACCGGTTTCAAGTCAATTGCAGCGCAATGCGGCATCGGATTTTCAGCGGCGTCGCCAAGCCAAGTCACGTCGAGATCTTCTGGCTTCCGACCGGCACCGTGCGGCCGAACAAGGGCACTCCCGGGCGGCGGAAGAAGATCACCAGGATCCCTCCGGCGACCAGACCGCCGATATGCGCCCACCAGGCCACGGGGCCCATTTGCGGCGCTGCAACGAGGTAGGGCAGGGCGACCATCGTGAGCTGGGTGAGAATCCAAGCGCCGAGGGCGAGCAAGGCGGTGATGCGCAGCGGGATGAAGCGGAACGCCAGCACCCAAACGCGTACCTGCGGGTGCAGCACGAGGTAGGCGGCGATGACCCCGGCGACGGCACCGCTCGCCCCGATCAATGGGACGCCTGAGTCGGGCAACATCATCACGTGCATCAGGCCGGCGAACACGCCGCAGACGAGGTAAAAGACCAGGAATTTGAGATGGCCGAACGCGTCCTCGACGTTGTCGCCGAACACCCACAGGAACAGCATGTTGCCGGCAAGATGAAGAATATTGCCGTGCAGGAACATGTAGGAGAGGAGTGTGAACGGCTGATTCGAGCCGAAACCTTCGACGGGTCCGAACGCCGAGCCGCCGAAGGAGACGAGCTGCAGGAACTTGTCGGGGACCAGCGCGTAGGCGATGAACGCGTACTCGTTGACCGCCGACACCTGCAGAAAGAACACGGCGCAGTTCGCGACGATCAGCAATATGGTGACGTACGCGACCGGGATGGTGCGCAGCGGGTTCTCGTCTGAAATGGGGACGAACACGATCGATCCTTTCGCAG
>JBIOVC010000588.1:0-7789 GCA_044867545.1 Hyphomicrobiaceae bacterium
GTCGTCCTGCACGCCGCCGAAGGGCGCCACGGTGGCGCCGCCGTAGATCGACCGGACGTGCTGGAACGTCTCACCGCCGGACCACACCTCCGCCTGGGGTGGCCCCTTCGGCTCCTCGGCGCCCGCGCTCGTACCCGTGCCGCAGAGCGCCAACCCTGCCGCCGCGGCTCCGATGGCCCGGATGCCGCGCTTAGAAAGCAATGAGCCGGAGTACGCCACCACACCCTCCGCCCGACAATGCTCGACAATGCTCGACAATATTCGGTCGAGGCCTGAACCTCAGACATAACCTTATTCAGTTACTCCGCCCAAAGAAACGCTTTGTACGCGACAAAGGCGGCAAGCCGACAGGTTGGGTGAGCTGTGTTGCCGATGAGCCCCACCGCCGCGGAGCCGGATCAATCAGGGCTGGCCTCAGCCGAGGCCCCAGATGCGCGGCTCGGCGATCTCCAGGCAGTTGCCGGCAGGGTCGCGGAAATAGATGGAACGGCCGCCGCGCGGCCATTCGAAGTCGGCCTCGATGGCGACGGCTTTGGCGGCGAGCCGCCCGACCCAGGCGTCGAGCTCGGCGGCGGTGGCGCGGAAGCAGACGTGGCCCGGGCCCAGGGCGCCGTGCGGCGGCACCGGCAGGGCATCGGCCGTCGGCGGCACGCGCGTGGCCTCGGGGTTGAAGATCAAGAGGACTTGGTCGCCGCAGCGGTAGAACAGGTGCCGGCCGGGCACGCTGGCGAAGGGCTCCAGGCCCAGCACATTGCGGTAGAAGGCCTCGGCGGCGCCCAGGTCCTTGGCGTAGAGGACGGTTTCGAGGATGCCCGCCGGTTGCATCCGGACCTCGTTTCACGGGGCGCGCGGCGTCAGCGCGCTCTCGGTACGTCGCGTCTCACGTGACCGTCAGCTTCTGCAGCGAGATCAGCTCGCCGACGCCCTTGCGGGCGAGCGCCATCAGCTGGTCGAAGGACTCCTGCGAGAACGGCCCGGTCTCGGCCGTACCCTGCACCTCGACGATGCCGCCGGAGCCGGTCATCACGAAGTTGGCGTCGGCGTCGGCCTCCGAGTCCTCGGGATAATCCAGATCGAGCACCGGCGTTCCCTTGTAGAGACCGCAGGAGACGGCGGCCACGTGGTCGCGCAGCACCCCGTCCCGGATCATGTCGCGGGCGGACATCCACTTGATGCAGTCGTGCAGCGCCACCCAGGCACCGGTGATGGCGGCGGTGCGCGTGCCGCCGTCGGCCTGGAGCACGTCGCAGTCGATGGAAATCTGGCGCTCGCCCAGCTTCGGCAGGTCCACCACCGCCCGCAGGGAGCGGCCGATCAGGCGCTGGATCTCCTGGGTGCGCCCGGTGGGATGGCCGGCGGTGGCCTCGCGCCGCGTGCGCTGCGTGGTGGCCCTGGGCAGCATGCCGTACTCGGCCGTGACCCAGCCGCGGCCCTGGCCCTTGAGCCAGGGGGGGAGCCGGTCCTCCAGAGTTGCAGTGCACAACACGTGCGTATTGCCAAACTTGATGAGACACGAGCCCTCGGCGTGCATGGAGACTGCCCGGTCGATGGAGACCGGACGAAGCTCGTCAGGCTTGCGCTTTGAAGGTCGCAACGGGGGCTTCCGACGATGTTTGACGGCTGCGGGCCGCACACTAGGCGACCGCCGGGACGGCATCAACCGATAAAAGGAAGGCGTTGCGGCAGCAGGGCAACGAGGCTGTCGGGCAATCGGAGCGCTGCCGTCTTGTTGCCATACTGCCCTATTGCTTTACGGCCGTGCCGCCTTGCGGTGGCAAGGCCACGGCATTTGACAGTGCCGAATGGCTGATCTAGGGTCCACGGCGCATTGCAACGCCCGAGATGAGCAATGCCAGTTGGGGTGATGCCGCGTGGTCGGCAAATGCTGGATGCGGCCCCTCGCAGGGGGGCGCCAATCTATCCGGGCAGGCTGAATAGAAGAACTGGGATTGCTCGCATAGGCTGTGCGATGATGGGGGCGCACGCCGGTAGTGCAGCCTGGGGGACTCGTGGTTAACGTCAGTCGTTGGGCCAGTGCCTGCTCGGGCTGGCGCGCGTAAGGACGCGCGGTGGCACAAAACTGCCGGCCATGCGTTCTGAGCCTTGTTCGATGGAGATAGAGAAGGGCCACATGGAACTGGGTGACTTGATCATGCCGGAAGCGGTCATCCCCACCTTTGCAGCCAGAAACAAGAAACAGGTGCTGCAAGACCTAGCCGAGCACGCCGCGACCCTGACGCAGCTCGGCGCCCGCGACATCTTCGAGACCCTGCTGCAGCGGGAGCGCCTGGGCTCCACCGCCGTGGGCCGGGGCATTGCCATTCCGCACGGCCAAGTGGCAGGGCTGGAGCGCATTCTGAGCGTGTTCGCGCGCCTGCAGCCCGCCATAGATTTCGAGGCCCCGGACGAGGAGCCGGTCGACCTCGTCTTCCTGCTTCTGGCACCCGAGCACGCCGGCGCCGACCACCTCAAGGCCTTGGCGCGCGTGTCGCGGCTGGTGCGTGCGCCGCACGTGAGCGAGAGGCTCAGGGCAGCCAACGACGGCGCGGCCATCTACACGATCCTGACCGAGCCGACCGTCGCCGAGGCGGTCTAGAGGGCCGCTTGGCGCGCGCTCAGCCGAGCACCGCCAGCGCTCCGAGCCCCATGCCGCCGACGAGGATGCGCCACCAGGCGAAAAGCGCGAACCCGTGCTTGCTCACGAAGTCGAGCAGGTATCGCACCACGATCACGCCGGCAACGAACGACGTGGCGAACCCCAGCGCGATGCCGGTCGCATCGGCGAACGTAAGCTCGCCGTAGTTCTTATAGAGATCGAAGGCGAATGCGCCTGCCATGGTCGGCATGGCGAGATAGAACGAGAACTCCGTCGCCGAGCGCTTGTCGGCGCCGAGGAGCAGCGCCCCGACGATGGTTGCGCCCGAGCGCGACACGCCGGGGATCATGGCCATCGCCTGGCACAGGCCGATCGCGAAAGCGAGCCGGATCGGATAGTCCATCGCATCGCGGTGGTGCGGCTTGAGGCGCAGCCTGTCCACGAACAGCAGGATGACGCCGCCGACGACCAGCGTCGTGCAGATCAGCCAGGGCGCCTCGAACAGCACCCCCTTGATGTAGCGGTGTGCCACCGCACCGATCAGCGCGGCCGGCAGGAACGCCACCAGCACCGCCAGCACGAACCGGCGGGCGCGGGGGCTCGTCGGCAGCTCGCCGATGAGGCGCAGCAGCTTGGCGGCGTAGACGGTGACGATGGCGAGGATCGCCCCAAGTTGGATCAGCACCTCGAAAGTCCTGCCCGGAGAGTGGAAGCCGAGGAAGTGTTCGACGAGCAGGAGATGCCCGGTGGAGGACACGGGGAGGAACTCGGTGAGGCCCTCGATCAGGCCAAGCAGGATGACTTGCCAAGTCTGCATCGGCCTTGCCTTGCGGGTCGCGGGGGTATGGCAGACGATGGGTGTGCCGACGCCCTACACTTGCCGTCTGACACTCTGAAGACACAACCGGTAGTCGCATCGGGTCACGGCGACCGCGCACCGCCATGCTTGTTGCGGTCGCGAGCGCCCCCCGTCGTGCTCCCGACCCGCGCGTATCACGAAACGAGCGGGTGAGGAAGTCGAGTGGATCGCTTGGGTGAAGACGTGCCGCAGCTCCAGTGCCTGGACAGCAAGCGCTCAGATGAGGGTGTTGCCAGCCCGTTCCCGCACAAGCCCGATTAACCGGTCAAGGCCGCCGTTCCTCCGGAAGGGTGACGACGATCGCATCGATCGCCTTCTGAAGGGCTGCGCGCCGGGCCGGCTCCATGGGCCCGGAAAGGACCTCGTCGAAGACCTCCCGCGCGCGCTCGCCCACCTGCAAGTAGAGCGTTGCGACCTCCGGCGGGTGTGCGTGCAGCACCAGGGTACGTACGTCCTTGCGCAGCAAGTCGCGAACGGTGGAACGGAAGTCGAGGAGCTTTGCAGTCAGGCTCAAGCGGGGGATCGCGATCCAGGCTTCGCCGGGTGCCAGCTCCGCCGACAGGTGCAGCATGCGCTCGACGGGCTCGGTGGGGCCTCGCCGCACGAACTCCACCAACGCCAGCTGCAGCCAGAGATTGCCGTCGTGGGGGAAGCAACGCAGGGCCGTGCGCAGCAGGCTGTCGGCCTCCATGGCCACGTCCGCCCAGTCTATCGCATAGTGCTTGCGATAGGCGCCGTCGAGGCGGGCGAGCCTGATGGTGACCGCGCTGCGCAGCAGATCGCGCGTGCAGGGCGTCCGGCCGGTATTGGCGGCAAGCACCCGGTCAACCCGTGCGAGGAAGGCCAGGTCGTCGGTGCCTTTCGCCTCGACGCGCTCGGCAATGGCCATAAACGGCGCGGTCTCGGCATCGACACCGATCACCACCACGGACCAGACCGCGAGAACAGCCACCAGCGCAAGTACGGCGAGCGCTCGCACCGTTCCCTCAAGCCGTGCCGTGGTAGTACTTGGCGTAGCGGCCGGTGTAGTAGTCCTCGGGACCGTAGTGCTCGTAGAGCTTGAGCTTGTGCATGCTCACCTTGTTGAGCACCACGCCGAGACACTTGTCGCGGACGATGGGATGCGACGCCAGCGTGTCGCGCACGAGCGCGCGCGCCGTCTCGCCCCATTCGACCACGAACACGATTGCGTCGAGCTGGGGCGAGACGGCACGCACGTCGACAACCGGTCCGAGGGGGGGGAGGTCGATGACGATGAAGGCGTACTCGTCCGCCGCCTGCTTGAGGACGGCCTTCATTCCGGCCGAAACCAGGAAATCCGACGTGTGCGGCACCCGGCCGTGCACCACCGCCGGCAGCACCGACAGGGACGAGGCCTGCTCCTTCACGATCAGGTCCTTGAAGGACTTGCCCTCCAGGACGGCCTCGATGAGGCCGCCCTTGGCTTCGGGGGCGACGGCCCGCGTCAAGCCCGGATTGCGCAAGTCGCCGTCGATGAGCAGCGTGCGATTGCCGAGGCTGGAGAGCAGGCTCGCGAAGTTCATGGCGATGGTCGACTTGCCCTCGCCGGGCAAGACCGACGTGACGCCGATCACCCGGGTGGCGCGGTCGGGCAACGTGAGGTCGGCTGCAATCTTGACGGCACGCAGGGTCTCGGCGAAGGCCGAAAGCGGCTGGTCGACGGCATAGCGCATGACGGGCGCCAGCTTGTCATGATCGATGCTGCCGGCCTCCGGTCTCGTGCCCCGACGGCCAAGCTTCCGCAGCTTCCTCACGAAGACCGACTTCATCGAGGGCAGACCGAGCAGCGGCTTGCTGGAGGTCGTCTTCATCGCCGGCAGCATCCCCAGGAATTCCAGCCCGAGCTCCGCCCGGATCTGCTCCCCGGTCCGGAACGCCCGCTCGCGGAACTCGCGCAGCGCGGCCACGCAGACGCCTAACCCCGCTCCGAGTATCATCATGAGCGCCAGCGTCCGCATCTTCCTTGGGTGGGTTGGCGAGTACGGCGTCTGCGCGCCCAGGATCACCCGAGCCTCGGTGATCGGAAACGTCTGCTGCTGGATGAGCTCCTGGTTGCGCTGCAGGAACGACTGATAGAGGTTCTTGTAGATCTCAGCTTCGCGTTCCAGCTCCCGCAGTGCGACCAGCGCCTCGTTGACGTTGGCGCTGTTGCCGACGAGGCCCTTGAGGCTTCCCGCCAGCGCCTTCTCGCGCGACCGCGCAATGTCCAGCTCGCTGCGATAGAGCTCTGCAATGCGCCCGAGCTCCTCGAACATCAGGCGCTCATACTCGCGCATGTCGCTGCGGGCGCTGACGACGGAGCCATGATCGGGACCGAGCTTGGCGGACAGGTCGGCCTCGCGCTTGGCGGCGTTCACGAACCTCGATCGCAGCTGCTCGATGATGTTGTTGCCAATGGCCTCGCTCACCACGGCATCCATCTGGCGCCCGTCCAGAATGATCCTCATCCGCTGGTAGCGCGCTTCCGCCTTCGCGGTCTCCGCGCGCGCCGTGACCAGCTGGCTGTTGACCTCGCCCATCTGCTGCTCGTCGATCAGGCGGCCGCCGGCCATGGTCAGGTTCTGCGAAGACTTGAACCTCTGCACGGCCAAATCCGAGGTGAGAGCCTGCTGCTTCAACTCGCCGAGGCGGTTCTGCAGCCAGTCGCTCGCCCTGCGGTTGGCGTCGTACTTCGCTTCCAGCTGATCGTTCAGATAGGCCTCGGCAAAACCGTTGGCGATGGCGGCCGCCTTGGCTGGAATGGGCGAAATGTACGAGATCTCCAACACCAAGGTGCGCGGCAGCCGGCGCGCGAAGAGGCCGCCTCGAAGCATGTTGCCGATGTTGCGGCGCTCCGTCTCCTCGTCCACGAGCGACTGTACCTCCTCAACCATCGGAGGCGCGAAGCCGAGCATGCGGCGGACGTCGGCGACGGCGGTCGAGAGAAGGCTGGGTCGCGTGGCGCGGAACTCCTTGTCCTTTACCAGCCCCAGGCGATCAACAACCGAGTGCACGACGCTGTCGGAGCGCAGGACCTCCACCTGGCTGTCGACAGGCGAGGCCCCCTCGGTCCCCAGCGCCATCACATCGCCGTACGACTCCTGCACTGCGCGCAGGCGCTTGTGATCCAACAAGACCAGCGACGACGCCGTGTACAGCGGCACAGCGGTGCTCACCTGGACGAAGCCAACCACGATTCCCAGGATCGCGCCGACAATGACAACGTTGGCCTGCCTGCGTGCCGCGGCGACCAAGCGCTCCAGCTCGCTGCGCTCAGGAAAAGGGGGGCTCGTACGGGGAGGCAGCCACGAAGTGCGGCTGCCATGCCGCTCGGCGACGTCTTGCATGGCGCGGCTACTTCCTTCCGTCCGCCTTACGCACAGCCGTGAAGACTGTCACTCTATCGTGTAGGACTGACCGGCTTGACGACCGTGAGCACAATGCCCCCATTGCCGAAAGACGGGCGCGAGGCGTTCGCATCGTCATCCGGCCGATCTTCCTTCGCGGCCCCAGGCTCCTCTGGCGCCCTGAGCGGCGAAGTGTCCGGCGCCCGGCCGGGCGGCAGCAGCCCCTCAGGGCCACCCATCACGGCGACCTGCTTCGACGTGAGGCTTGCGGCGAAGGCGGCGAACAGTGCAGGAATTTTCGCGTTCTTCACCTCGTCGGTAATCTTTTGGGCCAAGTCGGGACGCTTGGTTCTGCACACGTTCGCTGCGCCTGCAAGACCCACGCCAAGAGCCACGACTTGGGGAACGTTGGCCGCACTTGCCAGCGAGACGAGCCCAGGCACGGTCGTGACGTCGGTGCCTGCAAGCCGCCGCACCTTCGACGACATGACCACGCCGCCGGCGGGATGATCGTCAAGCAGGGCGCGCGAGCGTCCCTTGAACTCCTGGACGACAGTGTCGGAGAGCTTGGCGGGATGCAGCAAGCACCCATCCGCGGTCATGGCCGTAACCGGCAGACCGACCAGCAGTACCGCGGTCGACCCGATGGCCAGTACCCGCAGCCAACGATCGCCTAAGTATCCGCGCGACATGCGCCCCCCGATAAACACCCAAAACCACTCCACACAGGGTCAAAGACGGCCTGATGCGAGCGCCCTGAGCTACTCCCGAGCCCGTTCGGGGCGCCGCCGCCCCTCGACGACAAGCTTGCCGGCGCCGACCGAGAGCGAGACTAGGCATCATGCCCCATTTCTGGGCATAATGCCAAGCTGCAATCTTATGGCTGGACCAGAACCTTGGCGCCCCGCGACAAATCGCGTGTTATGGCCACATCCGTGCCTACGCCAGCCACCGTCGAGGTTATCGCCCGCAGGTAGTCCAGGAACT
>JBIOVC010000589.1:0-3273 GCA_044867545.1 Hyphomicrobiaceae bacterium
GCGCGCACCCATGCGCGCCGCCGCAGCCGCAGCCTCGCATCCGGCGTGCCCGCCGCCGACCACAATCACAACGAAATGGGACCTGCTCATTGCAGGGGCAGGACTATCCGAACGGCGCCGGCCGGTCAAAGCGGGCACGACTGGAAGGGAATGATTCACGTGAAACATTTCGCCCCAGACCGATGAGCGGCCCGGGGCGAACGAAATGCGATCGGTATGCTGGCGCTATGCCGCCCGCAGCGTCTCGGCCCGCTCCGCAAGCCGGTCCCAGACAATGTCGGTCGGTTGGCGGAGGTCGACCCAGGGAGAGACGGCGACGCGCAGCCGCGAACGCAAGGCCGCACGCGGACCAGACTTCGGCATCACCGGCGCGAACGGTACCGGGATCGCGACAGAAGCGATCTCGTCGGCCGGCAAGTTGTCGAACACGCGCTCTCCCCGCAGCGTCTCGGCCGGAGCACCCTCGGCGAAAATCACATCATGCGCGGCAAGCTCGATGTGGAAATACTCGATCGCCTCGACGTCGAGCGAGCTGCACTTCACGATGGTGCGCCCGTTGACCAGGTTCACGACCGGGATCAGCAAGTCGTCGACATGGACGGCATGCGCCTCGGACAGGTAGAGGTCCGCATGAGGGCAAAGCGGACCGAAGGCCGAGCGCACGACCTTGACCGGGAGAATCTCCGGAGACCAGCCTTGTCCATCCGGCCGCTCATACCGCCGGCGTCCGATCCAGGTGATAGGCTTCGCCTCGCCCGATACGGTCTCGACTAGCTCACCGACGGCCAGTGTCTCGATCGCCACCTCCCCTTTCGGAGTGCGAATCCGAGTACCCTTCAAGAAGCACGAGGGACTACCGCCACCCCCAGGCCTTCGCCGCCGCCCCCATCCCGGGAGAACCGCCCCCGCCTGGGCAGTCTTGGCACCTGCAGCAGTGGCAAGCACGGCCAGCGCCGCAAACAGTCCCCGGCGGGTGGGCGCGTAGGAACTCCCCGCACCGCTCTCAATGGGCCGGGACTGACCGCTCCGACGCACGCCACGCATACTGGCCTCCGGGGGAAACATGTGGATACATCGATTTTGATGATATGCGAATCCTGGCGGACGGCAAGTCCTCTTGTGCGCGTTGGTTTATTCGGCGCGTCGTCACCGTCGATCGGAAGCAACACCGAGCAATCGAGAAATCTCGAGGGTGCTGGCCTGCCAGCGAAGCTAGCCAATGATTCACGTGAAACATTCGCTGGCTCGCCTCACTTCCCTATGCAGAAGCGGCTGAAGATCTGATCGAGCACCAGCTCGGCATCGACCCGACCGGTCAATCGCCCGAGCGCCTGCACCGCCCCGCGCAGATCCTCCGCCCGCAGCTCTACGTGCTCCGCATCCCCGGAAAGGAACGCCGCGAGCCTGACGGCGCAGTCCTCCAACGCCTCCCGATGACGCGCTTGCGTCAGAACGACCGATGTCCCGCTCCCGATCCGCGCGCGTGCAATCTCGGCGATCCGGCAGGTGAGCTCCGCAAGGCCTTCTCCCGTCGTCGCCGAGACGGATGCGGCCTCGATCGCCCCTCTCGACGAGCCGGACGGCAGAAGGTCGATCTTGTTCAACACACGCAACACTCGCTCGGTCTCTTCAGCCAGTTCGGCCGGCAAATCCCGCTCCGGCGCACGCGCATCCATCACCCACAGCACCAAGTCGGCCCCGCGCCCGCGTTCGATCGTCCGGCGGATGCCTTCGCGCTCGACCTCTCCACCAGGAGCCCGGATGCCGGCCGTATCGCTGAGGACCACCGGCAGTCCTTTGATGTCGAACGCCACCTCGATCACGTCGCGCGTCGTTCCAGCCTCCGGCGAGACGATCGCCGCTTCCCGGCGCGCGAGCGCATTGAGCAGGTTCGACTTGCCGACGTTGGGCGGTCCGGCGATCACCACCTTCAAGCCCTCGCGCAGGATCTCCCCGCGGTGACCGTCCGTAAGGTGCCCTCCGATCGATCGAGCAAGCTCGGTGACGATCCTCCTCGCCCGCACGACCGCATCATCGGCGACGTCTGCCTCATCAGAGAAATCGATCGCCGCCTCGACCAGAGCCAGCGCGGACAGCCCCTGCTCCCTCCAGCCGTCATAGAGCCGGGCGAGCGCCCCGCCGGCTTGCGCGACCGCCTGCCGCCGTTGCGCCTCGGTCTCGGCATCGATCAGATCTGCAAGCCCCTCGACCTCGGTCAGGTCGATCTTGCCGTTCTCGAACGCGCGCCGCGCAAACTCTCCAGCCTCGGCAAGACGACAGAGACCGGAGGCTCTGAGGGCACCGAGCACGCCCGCGATCACCGCCCGGCCGCCATGGACGTGCAGCTCGGCCATATCCTCCCCGGTCTCGCTTCGTGGTCCCGGGAACCAGAGGACGAGGCCGGCATCGAGGACCTCTCCATTCGCCCCATTGCGAATACGCCTGAGTGCCGCCATCCGCGGCGCCGGTCTGCCGCCGCACATCCGCTCGAGCAAGGTGCCCGAGTTCGCGCCCGAGATGCGGATCACCGCGACGCCGGCTTTGCCCGGCGCGCTCGACAGCGCACAGATCGTCTCGGTTACCGACATTCGGCCTGGTCCGGTTGTGTTCGTCGGGTGGCTGACCCACGTGATAGCCTGGAGACCCATACCAGCGCCAACCCGGTGGAGCGCGAGATGCCGGAAGCGAAGGGCGAGAATCGTCTCGGCCGCGAGATGAGCCCCTACCTCCTCCAGCACAAGGACAACCCGGTCCATTGGTGGGCCTGGGGCCCGGAAGCGCTGGCCGAGGCCCGCAGCTCCGACAAGCCGATCCTGCTCTCGGTCGGGTACGCAGCCTGCCACTGGTGCCACGTGATGGCACACGAGAGCTTCGAGGACGAAGAGACCGCCCGGCTCATGAACGACCTCTTCATCAGCATCAAGGTCGATCGCGAGGAGCGCCCCGACATCGATGCCATCTACATGGATGCGCTCCACCGCACCGGCGAGCACGGCGGCTGGCCGCTGACCATGTTCCTCGACAGCGAGGCGCGGCCGTTCTGGGGCGGCACCTACTTCCCGCCGGCGCCGCGATGGGGCAAGCCATCCTTCCGCACCGTCCTGACCGAGATCGCCCGCATCTACCGCACCGAGCCCGACAAGGTGCGCCAAAACGCGGATGCGATCACCGCGCTGCTCCGGGAGGAGGACCCCGCGATAGGTGTCCGCGCGGAGATTTCCGACGCGCTGATCTCGGATCTGACCTCCCGCCTCGTCGCAGCAGTTGATCTGC
>JBIOVC010000590.1:0-8090 GCA_044867545.1 Hyphomicrobiaceae bacterium
GCTGCCGCCCCCGCGGCTTGGCCGGCGGTCATTGGGAAAGAGCCGGGGGCCGGCACCACGCTCAGCAACGAGCAGATCGCCGCCGTCAACAAGGTCAGCACCTATTTCAACCAGCTCGACACCCTCAAAGGGCTATTCCAGCAGACGGACCCTGACCGAAAGCAGGCCAAAGGCAAGTTCTACATCAAGCGGCCGGGCCAGTTCCGCTTCGACTACGGGGCGCCGACCAAGAAGGTGATGATCTCGGACGGGCGGTTCCTGGCGATCCAGGACCCCGATCTCAAGAACCCGGATACGTTCGAGATCGATCAGACGCCGTTCCGGCTGCTGCTCAGAAAAGAGGTCGATCTTCTTCGCGACGCGCAGATCGTCGACGTAAAGCAGGCCGACGACCTGATCATGGTCGCGCTGCAAGACAAGAGCCCGGATGCGCCCGGAAAGATCCAATTGTTCATGTCGACGAAGCCGGAGGTGGCGCTCAGGGAGTGGGTCATCACCGATGCCCAGGGCCTGGAAACCCGAGTTGAGGTGTCGGACTTGGACCGGTCGGGTGGGCTCGATCCGCGCCTCTTCGTCCGCGATGCGCCGTCACTCAACAAGATGTGACCCAGGCAACTGCGATCCGGGTTTAGTGTGGCTTATTCGCATCTGCACAACACTCAAGCTGGGGATAACTCTGTAACCGTTGGTAACATTTTCGTGATCATGCGCCTTGCCCTCTGTTGAAATCTCGCTTGTTGCGCTTATGTCATGTCCATGCAGGCGATGTTCCCCTGTATCGGTAGTGCCCCCCGTCTAACCGAAGACATCGCCTGTGACACCGGTTTCCCTCCCGGTGTCTTGCGCTAAAACAATAGCGCCCTTGCGCCCAACTCCTCCCCCCGGAGTTGGGCGCTTTTCATTTGGTGGAAGATGATCGGCGTCAAGCTGCGGGCCGCGCCCCGGCGCTCGAGCCTTCGCTGGTTGCCGGCTTTGCCGCAGGATCGCTGGCAAGCGCGCACTCGATCCGTTTGAGCTCGCTTGCCAGCCGATGCAGCCGGCCCGCGATCTTGTCGACGAAATGCTCAGCCAGAGATGAATCGTGCTCCATCTGGTTGGCCAGGCTGTCGCGCGTGATCCGAAATGCTCGAACCGATCCCTCTGCAATCACGGTCGACGTGTGCTCGGTGTCGATCAGCATCGCCATCTCGCCGATCAGCGATCCCGGCTCAACCGACTCTGTGCAGGGTTGGTCGTCGGGTCCCCGTGTGCGCACGGCGCCCTCCGAAACGACAAGCAGGGCTGCGTCGCCGGCCTGGCCGTGCTCGATCAGCGGCTGGCCCGGCCGGAAGACGACGCGTTCGGCGCGGCGAGCGATCTCGGTGATCTGAAGCGGCTTCAGGCCGCGAAACATCTCCACGTTCAGAAAGTGCGCGACCAAAGCGTCAACCACTGCCATCGAACCACCTCGTCGGCTGCCAGCATCAACAGCCCCACACAGGCCTGCGTAACGCCCCGGGCAAGCCTCGGCTGATTCGGCGCCGGCGGTCCAGGCCTTATGTCCGCATTGTCCGGAAGGCTGTTCGGTGGATTGCTCTCAGGGAACGAGCTTGTAGCCGCCCGTCTCGGTCACCAGCAGCTCGGCGTTCGATGGGTCCTTCTCGATCTTCTGCCGCAGCCGGTAGATGTGCGTCTCGAGCGTATGGGTGGTGACACCAGCGTTGTAGCCCCACACCTCGTGCAGGAGGACCTCGCGGCCGACAACCTTCTCGCCTGCGCGATATAGGTACTTGAGGATCGAGGTCTCCTTCTCGGTCAGGCGGATCTTGGCACCCTTCTCGGTGATCAGGACCTTGGACGCCGGCTTGAACGTGTACGGACCGACCGCGAACACCGCATCCTCGCTCTGCTCGTGCTGGCGGAGCTGGGCGCGAACGCGCGCAAGCAGCACTGCGAACTTGAACGGCTTCGTCACGTAGTCATTGGCGCCGGCGTCGAGCCCGAGGATCATGTCGGCGTCGGAGGTGTTGCCGGTCAGCATGATGATCGGCGCCTTGAAACCGCCCTTGCGCAACAGCTTACACGCCTCACGGCCGTCGAGATCGGGCAGACCGACGTCGAGCACGACCAGATCGAAGTGCTCCGACCGCACCAGCTCCAGCCCCTTCGTCGCGGTCGGCGCGACGACAAGCTCGAACTCATCGTGAAGCGCCAGCTGATCCTTGAGCGAATCGCGGAGCTCATCATCGTCGTCGACAATGAGAATCTTCCGGGCAGCGCTCATGCAAGCCTCTCCATATCTGCAACCCGCAACCCGCCCGCCAACTAGTGTCCCGATTCCGAAGTTCGCCTGTGCTCGATCCTAGGTTCCCGCGCGAACTTCGGAATCATAAGGGACACTAGAATCATAGAGTTGCTAGTGTGATTCAGATCGAGAAATTCGCTCAGAGGGAAGCTGCGAGCACGGGCGAATTTCTCGATCATCACACTAGTAGCATCGTCTCGGGAACCGCCATAGTCTGCCGGCGGCCGCATCACCCTCCGGACGATGGTCTCAGAAGTGGCTTTCCTGTGGCGGTGACCCGAGACTTAATCATACGCGCCCTTTCCCCCCGATCGACACAGGGTCTTGCCCAGCTCGGACCGATGCGCTTCCGCTGCGTCCTAGGCCGCTCGGGCCAGCGTGCCCGAAAGCGAGAGGGGGATGGGGCGACGCCTGCCGGCCGCTGGACGCTGCAGCGGATGCTCTACCGTCCGGACCGGGGGCCGCGACCGCAGGGCGCTACCGAAGTGCGGCGGCTGCGACCCGACGATGGTTGGTGCGACTGCCCTCGCGACCGGAACTACAACCGGCCGGTACGGTTGCCGTATCCGGCGAGCGCGGAGGCCATGTGGCGGACGGACGATCTCTACGACGTCGTCGTCGTGCTCAGCCACAACGAGCGCCCGCGCATCAAGGGGCTCGGCAGCGCCATCTTCATGCATATCGCCCGAGCCGACCGGAAGCCGACGGAGGGTTGCATCGCATTCGAGCGCCACGATCTCTTGCGGCTCATTGCTCGCTTGCCGCGCGGCGCGGCGGTGCGCATCCCAGGCTGACAGGAATGCGACGAGCCCGATGCCGGAGCTTCGGGCTCGTCTCTGAGCAACGACAAGGAGAGGCTCGCTGCTGCGTTGCGTGATCAGTAGTTGTAGGCCCGCTCGCCGTGCTCGGTGATGTCCAGGCCCTCGCGCTCACGCTCCTCGACAGGCCGCAGGCCGAAGATCGCGCCCACCACCGTGAAGATGATGGCCGAGCCGACCCCTGACCAGACCAGGGTCAGCAGCACCGCTTTCCCCTGAGTGATCATCTGCGGCACGAGCGCATATTCGGCGACGAGCAGCTCGCCCGGCTTGGTGATGTAGTCGGCCACTCCGGCGCCGCCGAGCGCAGGATTGACCAGGATGCCGGTGCCCAATGCGCCGATGATGCCGCCAATGCAGTGAACGCCGAACACGTCGAGGCTGTCATCGTAGCCGAGGGCATTCTTGACGCTCGTGCAGAAGATGAAGCAGATCACGCCGGCAATCAGGCCGAGCACGATCGAACCCATCGGGCCGGCAAACCCTGACGCCGGCGTGACCGCCACAAGGCCGGCGATGGCACCGGTGATGAGGCCGAGCAGCGAAGGCTTGCCCTTGGCGCTCCACTCCGCGAACATCCATGCAAGGGCGGCCGCTGCTGTCGCAACGAAGGTGTTCATCATGGCGAGCGCCGCGACGCCGTTTGCCTCCAGGTTGGAGCCGGCATTGAAGCCGAACCAGCCGACCCACAGCAGGGAAGCGCCGACCATCGCCAGAGCGAGCGAATGGGGTGCCATCGCCTCGCGCCCATAGCCAATGCGCTTGCCGAGGATCAATGCCCCGACGAGCCCGGCAATCCCGGAGTTGATGTGAACGACCGTGCCGCCCGCAAAATCGAGGCCGCCCCACTGGAAGACAAGGCCGGCGTCCGCCACCACCGCGTCCATCGCCGACTGAGCTTCGGCTTTCGCATTGCCGGTAGCTGCGGCGAGCTTGCTTGCGGCGCCAGCCAGCGCGTCGGGGCCCGCCCAGTACCAGACCATATGGGCCATCGGGAAGTAGACGATGGTGACCCAGAGCACGGTGAACACGATCAGGGCCGAGAACTTGATGCGCTCGGCGAAAGCGCCGACGATCAGGGCCGGCGTAATGCAGGCAAACGTCATCTGGAAGGCGATGTAGGCGTACTCGGGGATCACCACGCCGTTGGAGAACGTGGCCGCTACGGTCGTCGCATCGACGCCGTTGAGGAAGACCTTCGAGAAACCGCCGACATAGTCGTTGTAGGCCCCGCCATTGGTGAAGGCCATGCTGTAGCCGTACAGGCACCAGATGATCGCCACGATGCAGACAATGGCGAACACCTGCATGAGCACCGAAAGCATATTCTTGGTGCGCACGAGGCCGCCGTAGTAGAGCGCCAGACCCGGGATCGTCATCAACAGGACGAGCGCGGATGACACGAGCATCCACGCGGTATCGCCCTTGTCCGGCACCGGCGCGGCGTCGGCCAGGGCCGGCCCGGCAGCCAGAGCGGATGCTCCGGTCAGCGCCGCAATGCGAAGAATGCGGCTCATTGCCTTTGACTTCATGTGATTGAACTCCCCTCGTTGCCCGAAGTCGAATGTGAGTTGCATGCCTTGGTGTCAGAGCGCGTTGTCGTCGGTCTCGCCGGTTCGGATGCGGACCGTATGATCGATGGTCGAAACGAAAATCTTGCCGTCGCCGATCTGTCCGGTCTTGGCGGCTCGGATGATGGCCTCGACTGCCTTGTCGGCCTCGGCCGTCGGCAGCACGACCTCGATCTTCAGCTTCGGCAGGAAGCTCACGGTGTACTCGGCACCGCGATAGATCTCGGTGTGTCCCTTCTGCCGTCCGTAGCCCTTCACCTCAGTGACCGTCATGCCCTGCAAGCCGATGTCGGTGAGGGCAGTGCGCACCTCATCGAGCTTGAAGGGCTTGATGATGGCTGTGACCAGCTTCATGTCGGCACCCCCTTCCAAATCCTCGGCTCCAGCATAAGCAGTCAAAGGCAGGAGCCAGCCACACCGCTGCCGCGCCCTGCCTACCGGCGGGCGCATGCGGCGACACAACAGGGAGTCAAGACCTGTGCCAAACTGGTGGCACCTTTTCACTTGGCTGTTTTCACTGAATAAATCGCGCTTCGCTCAAAAAGCGGGCGATGTGACTGACTGCTCGTCCGCTTATAAATTAGGCACAAAAGCGGTTTTGACGTGTATTTGATCAGCTCTTCCGATCGCGAACACGCATTAGGCCTTCCTGCGTGACCGAGGCCACCAGGAGGCCGTCGCGGGTGAAGACGCTGCCGCGGCAGAACCCGCGAGCGCCATAGGCGGAAGGACTGTCCTGCACGTAGAGCAGCCACTCGTCGGCGCGAAACGGTCGGTGGAACCAGAGCGCGTGATCGAGACTTGCGAGCTGCAAATCGGGATCGAAGAGAACCCGCCCGTGGGCGATCAACGCGGTGTCGAGCAGCGTGAAATCCGACGCATAGGCCAGAACGCATTGATGGAGCTTCGGATCGTCCGGGAGGCGGCCGTTGGCGCGCAGCCAAAGGCGCTGTACGGGCTCGGATTTCTCGCGCTTCAGGTAGCGATCGAGATCGACCGGGCGGATCTCGATTGGGCGCTCATGCTGCCAGAAGCCGCGCAAGTCTTTCGGCAGATACGCAAGCAGCCGCGCCTTTAGCTCCTGCTCGCTCGGCAGCTCGTCGGGCTGCGGGACCTTGGGCATCGGCGCCTGGTGGTCGAAGCCCGGCTCGCTCTTGTGGAAGGATACGCTCATGACGAAGATGGCGCTGCCCTTCTGGATCGCTTTGACGCGACGGGTTGTAAAGCTGCCGCCATCGCGGACCCGATCGACCTCATAGATGATCGGGTGGCTCGGATCGCCGGCGAGCAGAAAGTAGCCGTGAAGGGAGTGGGCCGGGCGCGCCTCGTCGACCGTACGCACGGCGGCCACCAGCGCCTGACCGAGGACCTGCCCACCGAAGACGCGCTGCCAGCCGCCGGCCGGGCTTGTGCCGCGAAAGAGGTTCTCCTCGAGCTGCTCGAGGTCGAGCAGCGACAGAAGCGCACCGAGCGCGCCGTGGGCTTTATCTTCGGCGGCAGGCATGCTGGGGTTCCTTGCGCCACGCCCCCCCGGTCGGACGGGACGGTGTATTGTTGGAGGGGAGCGGAGCGGACCGCGACTGTCAAGCAGGCCAGCATGCCAGTCCTCGATCAGATGAGCGAGCCGGTTGCGGCAGCGGATGTCCGGGCGGACGTCGCGATCGCCGGCGCGAGCTTCGCCGGACTTGCTCTGGCGCTGGCGCTTGCTCGAACGCTCGGGCCGGAATTCAGGATCGCCGTTTTGGATCGGGGCGATGTCGCGCCGGCCGATGCGGCCGATCCGCGAGCGTTTGCAATCTCGGAAGCATCGCGCCGCATGCTCGAGGCGCTGGGCGTGTGGGACAGAATTGCCGACGAAGCGCAACCGATCGAGCGGATCGAGATCACCGATTCCTTTCTCGATGCCGGCGTGCGGCCCGTGCTGCTCAGCTATGACAACACGGTCCGCGCCGACCGGCCCGCGACACATGTGGTGCCCGGCGCGGTGCTCGGGGGTGCGCTTCTTACGGCCGTCGAAGCACAGCCGTCCGTGACGATCATTCGCCGGTCCGAGGCATCAGGCTTTGCCACCGATGCCTTCGGTGCACGGCTCATTTCGCGCAATGACCGAGCAATGCGGGCGTCGCTCGCCGTCGCCGCCGACGGCCGGCACTCGGCGCTCAGGGAGGCGGCCGGGATCAAGGTCGTCGGCTGGCGCTACCCGCAGATCGGGATCGTCACAACGATCCGGCACGAGCGCCCGCACAAGGGCGTCGCCGTGCAGCACTTCCTCCCGGCCGGGCCGTTCGCGCTGCTGCCGCTCAAGGGCAACCGCTGCTGCATCACCTGGAGCGAGGAGGAGGCGGCAGGCCGCACGATCATGGCGGCCGATGATGGGGCGTTTCTCGCCGAGATCGACAAGCGGGCGGGCGGGCGCCTCGGGGTGCTCTCGCTCGACGGCCCGCGCCGATGCTGGCAACTGGAGATGCATCTCGCCCGCGCCTATGTCGCAACGCGCGTCGCGCTCATCGGCGACGCCGCCCACAGCGTGCACCCGATTGCCGGCCAGGGCCTCAACCTCGGCTTCCGCGATGTCGCGGCGCTGACCGAGGTGATCGCGGAGACGGTGCGGCTCGGGCTCGATCCTGGTGATGCGACGATGTTGGCACGCTACGAGCGTTGGCGGCGGTTCGACTCGGCGGTGTCGGCCGCGACATTCGATGGGCTCAACCGACTGTTCTCGCGAGATGTGACGCTGCTGCGGTCGGCACGGGAGGTCGGGCTCGGTATCGTCGACCGGCTGCCGGCGCTCAAGGAATTGCTGGTCGCCGAGGCGGCAGGCCTGACGGGGGAGCTGCCGCGACTGCTCAAGGGTGAGCCAGTATGAGACCGGGGTCACCCGGCTCGACTGTGAACATCGCTCCCCCGCTCCAAACCCCTAGCCTGCCCGCCGGATCGCCCGGAATCGGCTGGGCAAGGTCAACAAGATCATAGTAGAGCGCGCGGCTGACGAGCGCCTCGAGCCTCGCGCGAATGTGAAGATAGGGCTTCAGTCCGCCGCTTCCCGGCTCCGTCACGAAGCGGAGCGGGTGCTCCAGTCCACAGGCAACTACGTCGTCCACGTTCGTCCGGAAGTAGAGGCGCTGATCGGCGTATTTACCCTCAATCTGCATCTCGACTGCAAGGAACGGCGCATCCTCGACCCGTACATCGACCTTCTCAGCCGGAGTGACCAGATAGTAGCGCCCATCTGCCTCGTGTTTCAGCACGCGCGCAAACAGGCGAACCAGCGCCATCCGCCCGATCGGGCTTCCCTGATAGGTCCAGGTGCCGTCGGCGCGGACGGCGAGGCCGACGTCTCCACAGTAGGGCGGGTTCCAGGAATCAATGGGCGGCAGGTGCTCCGAAGAACGCGCCTCCAGCAGCGCCTGGAGGCGG
>JBIOVC010000591.1:0-3259 GCA_044867545.1 Hyphomicrobiaceae bacterium
GCTCGACTCGGCAAGCGCGGAGGGGGATGCGATGGCTGCCGCAAGCGCGGCGAGGAGAGCGGAGCGGGTGAAGCGTGGCATGCTGGACTCCTGGTGCTGACAAGGGCGCGGTGCGAAATCTATCGCGAGGCCGGACCGGCCCGCTCGATTGCGGGAGGGTAAGATTAATGCCGGAAATCAGGATGGCCGACCTGTTAGGCGCTTTGGACCGAAGAACTTAGAGGCGCGTGCCGGGTGGGATGGGGAAGCCGCGCAACAACTCGGCTGCCTCCATCGGCCGCTTTCCCGCGCGCTGAACGACAAGCAGGCGCACCGCGCCATCGCCGCAGGCGACCGTCAGCCGGTCATCCAACACCTCGCCGGGGACGCCGTACCCTTCCGTCAGCATCGAGCGCAGCACCTTGATCCGCTCGCGTTTGCCTTCGGGACCGGCTTCCAGCCATGCGCCCGGATGCGGCGACAACCCGCGGATCTGGTTGTGCACCTCGCTCGCTTGGCGCGTGAAGTCGATGCGGGCGTCCGCGTTGACGATCTTCGGTGCGTAGGTTGCGCCTTCGCTCGACTGGGGCGAGGTATCGAGGCTGCCGCGCTCGGCGGCCGCGAGCGCGCGCAGCATCAGCCCGGCTCCCAAGCGCGACAGCTCGTCATGAAGCTCGCCGGCAGTGATGTCGGGGCCGATCGGGACACGCTCGGCGAGGCAGACGGGTCCGGTGTCCAGTCCTTCCTCCATGCGCATCACCATGACCGCGGTCTCGGTGTCGCCGGCCATGATGGCGTGCTCGATCGGGGCGGCGCCGCGCCAGCGTGGCAAGGCGGAAGGGTGCAGGTTGAGGCAGCCGAAGCACGGGATCTCGAGGATCGGCTTCGGGAGAATGAGGCCATAGGCAACGACGACGGCGACATCTGCCTGATGGCTGCGGAATGTCTCGGCCGCCTCGGGCGTGCGCAACGATTGGGGCGTCAGCACGGGAAGGCCCAGGTCGTCCGCGTAGGCGTGGACCGGCGACTTCCGCTCGGCCATGCCGCGTCCGGCGCGGCGCGGCGGCTGGGTGTAGACCGCAGCGACGTCATGGCCGGCGCCGGCGATCTCGGCCAGCGTCGGGATGGCGAACTCAGGCGTTCCCATGAAGACGACGCGAAGCGGCATATCGAGCCTTCGGCAATTTCTCCTGGATCCCCGGCCGGCGCTCACGTCCGTTCGCTGGGCCGAGGATGACGGGTGGTACGAGGGCCGGCGCTCAGGTCTCGGCTTCGGCCTTCGCCTGCTTCTTGAACTTGCGGACGATCATGTCGCGCTTCAGCTTCGACAGGAAGTCGATGATCAGCTTGCCGTCGAGGTGGTCGATCTCGTGCTGGATGGCGGTCGCAAGCAGGCCTTGGGCGGAGAGCTGTTGAGGTTTGCAGTCACGATCGAGATAGCGGACGGTCAGCGTCGAGGGGCGCTCGATCTCGACGCGAACGTCGGGGATCGAGAGGCAGCCCTCCTCGTGCAGGCGCATCTCGGGTCCAAGCTCGATGATCTCCGGATTGACCATGCCGATCGGGCGGCGGCCTTCCGTCTCCTCGTCTGCGACATCGAGCACGACGACGCGCTTCGGGACGCCGACCTGGATCGCCGCGAGCCCGACGCCGGGGGCGTCGTACATGGTCTCCAGCATGTCGTCGATCAGCTTGCGAATGCCATCGTCGATCGTCTCCACCGGCGCCGATTTCTGCCGAAGGATGGGATCGGGCAAAGTGATGATCGGGAGAATGGCCATGGCGGTGAAATAAGCGAGGCGGGGTGAGCGGTCAATTGCTCGCACCCGCCGACGGCTTGCGGCATTGCATATGCACTGGGCCTCAGGCGATTGCGCGGCCCCGGCAACTGCGCTAACCGGAATTCGTATGCAGCAGCAGGAGGTTCGATGGCGGAGGCTGCGACGCCCTTCATTATCGGTTGGGAAGAATGGGTGGCGCTGCCGGATCTCGGCTTGCCTGCGATCAAGGCGAAAGTCGATACCGGCGCCAAGACCTCGGCATTGCACGCCTTCCTGATCGAGCCGTTCGGCACTGCCGCGCAGCCGATGGTCCGCTTCGGCATCCATCCGATTCCCGGCCGCGACGACATCGAGATCTACTGCTCCGCCCCGGTGGTCGACCGGCGCGAGGTGACGAGCTCCAATGGCGAGCGGGAAGTCCGCCCGGTGATCCGGACACGGATCGCCATGGGCGACCGTGAGTGGAAGATCGAGGCGACGCTCACCAACCGCGAGAGCATGACCTACCGCATGCTGGTCGGGCGGCAGGCGATCCGCGCCGACATGTACGTCGATCCGGCGGCCTCGTTCCGGCAGCCCAAGCTCTCCTACCGCCTCTACCGGCACCTTCCGCGCCACGACATCGTCCGCCGGCCGCTCAGGATCGCGATCCTGACGCGTGACGGCGACAAGCCCTCCAACAGGCGGCTGGTGGCGGCGGCCAAGGAGCGCGGGCACGTGCCGGAGTTGCTCGACGCCGCAAAGCTTTCGCTGGTGTTCGATCGCCCGACGCCGGGGCTTGCGCTCAGAGGCGAGGACCTGCCGCACTATGACGCCGTCATTCCGCGGCTCGACGCTGACGACGGCCGGTTCGGCGCTGCGACCGTCCGGCAGTTCGAGATGATGGGGAGCTACGCCGTCAATTCGGGCGATGCGCTCGACCGGCTCGCCAACCCGCTGGCGGTCGCGCAGGCGCTGGCGCACCGGGGCGTGGCACTCGACGTCAACGCGCTGACGGCACAGGATTCGGAGGTGCGCCGCAAGGGAGTGAAGAGCAGCGTCACGCAGTACCGCTTCCTGGTGGTCGGCGGGCGGACGGTGGCAAAGCTCGAACGCAGGCATGGCAAGGACATCGCGATTGCTCCCGGCGAATACGTCCCGGAGCAGGAGATCGCGGAGCGTGCGGCGGAGGCGCTCGATCTCGGGTTGGCGAGCGTTCACGTCGGCGAACACAGCGGCGCCCGCTGCGTGCTCAGGGTGTCGGCCGCGCCCGCGATCGGTGTGTTCGAGCGCATCACCGGCGCGCGCGCCGCCGCGGCGGTGATCGCCTCGATCGAAGCGAGCGTGCGATCCTGGGTTCGCCACGCCGAGCCGTTGCCGTCCGTGGAGCTCGATCCGGTTGGCGCGCCGGCCGACGGTCAGGGCTGAGCGGCGGTCCCCTCGCGCATCCAGCGGGCGAGGCCTTCGGCTGCGGTCTCCGCAGGCCGCCAGCCGGTCCGTTCGAGCCGGCCGGTATCAAC
>JBIOVC010000592.1:0-3182 GCA_044867545.1 Hyphomicrobiaceae bacterium
GCCAGACGAGGTTGTACATGAAGTCCCGTCACAGCCATCTCCCGGCCATCGCCGCCGCGAAGGCTGGGTTTTCCATTGCGACCGCCTATCGGATCGAAGCCGATCCGCGGTTGCCATCGCAGAAGAAAAGGCCCCGCGGGCGCCGGCGTCCGGACCCGCTTGCCGGTGTCTGGGACAGCGCGATTGTGCCGATGCTGGAGGCCGCTCCGGGCATCCGGGCGGTGGCGATTTTGGGCTCTCCGGGTCCCGCGTGCCGCGCGACAATCAAGATGAGAGGCCAGCGACAATCAGGATGAGAATGGCGCCGGGGGAGCCCGACCGAAGTCGGCTACCCCCGGCGGGCGCGTTTTCCCCAGGGGCAGACGGTCGTCTCTGGCGGTCGGAGCGGTTAGGCGCAGCATCTGATTCTTCCTCACGAGAAGGATCAGCAACTTGCCTGGCCGACACATCACCGACTGCCAGACGAGGTTGTACATGAAGTCCCGTCAGAGCAACGCCGCGGCGATTGCCGCCGCGAAAGCCGGGTTCAGCACCGCCACCGCCTATCGGATCGAAGCTGATCCCCGGCTACCGTCTCAGAAAAAGAGGCCCCGCGGGCGCCGCCGCCCCGACCCGCTCGCGGAAGTGTGGGACAGCGAGATCGTGCCGATGCTGGAAGCCGCACCCGGCATCCGCGCGGTGGCCATCTTCGAGGAGATTTGCCGTCGGCACCCCGAGATCGTCACGGGGGTGCGTCGGACCTTGGAGCGCCGCATCGGCAAATGGCGGGCTCTCTACGGCCCTAGCCGGGATGTCATCTTCCGCCAGGAGTACCCGCCGGGCCGGATGGGCCTGTCCGACTTCACCGACATGGGCGCGCTTGGGATCATGATCGCAGGGGTGCGGTTCGATCATCGGCTCTATCACTTCCGGTTGGCGTTTTCGGGCTTCGAGCATGCTCATGTCGTGCTCGGTGGCGAGAGCTTCGTGGCGCTCGCGGAAGGCCTGCAGAACGCGCTGTGGGCGCTGGGTGGGGTGCCGGAACAGCACCGCAGCGACAGCCTGTCGGCGGCGTTCTGCAATCTTGATCGTGATGCTCAAGAGGACCTCACTCGGCGCTATGAGAAGCTGTGCGCCCATTATGGCATGACGCCGTCGCGCAACAATCGCGGCGTCGCGCACGAGAACGGCTCGATCGAGAGTGCCCATGGGCACCTCAAGAACGCGCTAGGCGATGAACTCTTGCTGCGCGGCTCGCGCGACTTCGAGGATCTCACCGCCTACCGTCGCTTCATCGACGAGGTGGTTGGGCGGCGCAACGCCAGGAACCGCAAGCGCATCGAGATTGAACGCGCTGCGCTCAAGCCACTGCCCGATCGGCGAACGGCCGACTATGAGGAGGCTCGCGTCCTGGTCACGTCGAGTGGCGGCTTCATCCTGCGGCGGGTCTTTTATAGCGTTCCTTCGCGGCTGATCGGCCACCGTCTGAACGTTCACCTCTATGACGATCGGCTCGACTGCTTCCTCGGCTCCACGCACCTGCTGACTTTGCGGCGCGGTCGGCCGCCGCAGGGGAGCGGCAAGCACGGTCACGTCGTCGACTATCATCACGTCATCCATGCTCTGCGCAAGAAGCCGATGGCTCTGCTCAATCTGGTCTATCGCGATCAGCTATTCCCGCGCCGCGCTTATGCCCGCGCTTTCGAGGTGCTGTTGGCCAAGGCGTGCGAGAAGCAAGCCTGCCGGACAATGGTCGGCCTGCTTGCGCTCGCTCATGACCGCGCCTGCGAAGCCGAACTCGCGCATGCGATCGACGCCGATCTAGACGCCGATTGCCTGCCTGATCTCGACCGACTGCGCGACTGCTTCAAGCCCGATCGGGCGGTGATCCCGGATGTTGCAGTCGAGCTTGTGCCACTCTCCGCCTACGACGAGTTGGCTGCCGTTTACGCGCCGAAGACCGGCTCCGTGCTCGATGGAGGCGTGGCATGAAAACGACCAGTCCTGTCGACGCCGCGCGTATCGAGCTGCTGCTCTCCGACCTGCGCCTGCCCGCCATCAAGCTGATGTGGGCCAAGCTCGCTGAGCAATCCGACAAGGAAGGCTGGCCGGCAGCTCGCTTCCTTGCCGCACTCGCCGAGCACGAGATCGCCGATCGCGGCCGCCGCCGTATCGAGCGTCACCTCGCCGAAGCACGACTGCCCGTGGGCAAAACGCTCGCCAGCTTCGACTTCGAGGTCGTGCCCATGGTCAGTAAGGCGCAGGTGATGGCGCTGACCGCAGGCGATAGCTGGCTCGAAAAGGGTGCCAATCTCTTGTTGTTTGGCCCGCCCGGCGCGGGCAAGAGCCATATTGCGGCAGCCATCGGCCTCGCTCTCGTCGAGAATGGATGGCGGGTGCTGTTCATGCGCACCAGCGATCTCGTCCAGCGCCTGCAGATCGCACGCCGCGAGCTCGCTCTCGAAAGCACGCTCGCTAAGCTCGACAAGTATCACTTGCTGATCCTCGATGACATCGCCTACGTCAGCAAGGATCAAGCCGAAACGAGCGTGCTGTTCGAGCTGATCGGAAGCCGCTACGAGCGACGCTCAATGCTGATCACCGCAAACCAGCCATTCGGCGCATGGAGCAAGGTATTCCCGGATCAAGCTATGACGCTGGCAGCCATCGACCGCCTTGTCCACCACTCAACAATCCTCGAGATGAACGTCGAGAGCTACCGACGCCGCGCCGCGCTCGACCGCAAGCGTGGCCGAGGTCGGCCCCCGACCCACGCGACAATCAAGCAACAGGATTGATTGACGCTCAGCGACAATCAAAGAGCGACTCCAGGGGGAAATTGAAGAAGGCACAAAGGGGGTACTGACATGCTGACCCCTCTCAAAAAAACGCACCAGCGACCTTCCTACAGGCTCGCCTTCTCGAAACGAGGCACATTTGACGCCGATCGACGATCGGATGGCCTCGCGTCGAGGGAGATCGCGGCGTGCAAAAAGTGCTTGCGAACCGGAAGACCCAAGGAGATCATAACGCCGCTACCGGCCGCCGCTTCACGCCCTGATCGCCGCTAGCCGTTCTCATCCAGATTGTCGCGCGACAGTGGTGGTTTATTCCGAAGACCAAAACGCTGTTCGAAGGTTCTTGTCCCTCCAGGGAGCTGCTCAGCTCCTTGTGTTTGTTGAACCACGTCCAACAGTTCGGCG
>JBIOVC010000593.1:0-5314 GCA_044867545.1 Hyphomicrobiaceae bacterium
CTGCGAGCGTCGAGCAGGCGACCGGGCTCGAGCAGGTCAACAAGGCGCTGGCGCAGATGGACAAGGTCACTCAGCAGAACTCGGCGCTGGTGGAAGAGAATGCGGCCACCGCCCAGACGCTCGATCACCAGGCCAGGTCCATGGACGAGCGGGTTGCCTTCTTCCGGTTCGATGACGAGCAAGCGAGCGGCGAGGTCCCGCAGCCCATGGACAGGATGACGAAGCGGCCTGCCGTGCCGCACGGTCCTCGGCGCCTCGATCGGGCCGCTGCCGCGAGGTGAGCGGACGGCCCGGAAACACGTCAACGCAATAGCGAACTCTGCCTTGCGCTCCGACGAAATTCGCGAATACGTCGATCGTGTGGATCGGGCCGGGCCCCGAGCTCGCGCAATTTAGTCGGCTCTTTTGAGGCGGCTTTACCTCAATATGACCCCAACGCCTTAAACCCTCGTTCGGGAGGCGCGTGTAGGAAACACCTATAACAAAATCCAAGGAGGCGTGGATGGGCAGGCTCATGATCAGGTGTCCGGCGACCGGACGCGAAATTTCAGTTGGCATCGAGGCCGAGGATTCGCACTTTCGTTCCAGTCCGGTGTTTTTTTCACGTTCCTACTGTACGTTCTGCCGCACTGAGCACGAGTGGTTCGCCAAGGATGCTTGGGTATGTGAGGTGCCGGCGTTGGTCCATGCCGAGACGCGGCAACGGAGGACCGCCTGAGGCGAGGTCCGCGGGTGGAGCCTAATTGCCCGACCGCCGACCGGTCGTAGACTCGTCCAGCTTAGCCGCGTCGCGCGCCATCTGCAGGCAGACTAGAACCTCGACGTAGCTGGAACTGCCGCCGGAATGCGTAGTCGCCACGCAGCGCTGGCGAAGGGCCGGCGCGAACTGCGCCCATTCCTTCTCCAGTTCCTCGCGGGCGCCTTTCTCATCCGCCAGGCATTGTCGCAGCGAGGCATCCAAGCTCAAGCGGTCGCCCATCCTCGCCGCCGCGCGGCACCCAGGCTCGACGTTGAGGGCGGGGATGTCGTCGACGACCGCAAGCAACAGCGTCGCGCCGAACGCAACAGATGATAGTGATGGGAACATTAGCGGCCTCCCGTTGATCGGGGCGCCTGTCCTCAGCTGACTCGTCTCTTCAGCTGGCCTGATCTCTTCAGCGGACTGATCTCTTCAGCAGACTTGGCTCTTCAGCTGATTTGGGCGCCGAGCACCGAGCGCTGGCAACGCATCCCGGCCGGTGCCTGCCAACCCCTGCAGACTAGCCGCGAAGCCCTCACAATGCCCTTATGCAAATGCTCGCAATTCAGTGAAATTGTGCCGGCGCGCTTTGGGTCAGCGTTATTGTCCTGCGCTCGTCGAAGACGGCGGCGCAAGCTTGCAATTGTTCAGGACGGCGTAAAATCCTTTCTCGCCTTGCTGGAAGCCCACGGTCGCGGTGAACACGTAGGACCCGAGCTTCGGGTCCTTGAGCTGATAGACCCACCAATTCGTGACCTTGCCGGGTTGATTGGAATACTGGGCGCAAGTTCCGTCGGTTCCGTCGATGATCGGAACGGATTGCAGCTCGTAGCGATAGTCTTTCGGATCGGGCCAGGCGACGCCGATCCCGATCCTCGGGTTATCGTAGCTCAGGGGAAACGCCTGCGACAGATTTTTCGGATCTCCGCAATTCGGGAAGGTCGTGGCATATTCCGCGTTGCCGGTGCAGATCATGACCGGTGCGCCATTGGGCCAATCGATGCCGCCGGGACGCGAGCCCCAATCGGTCTTGCAGCAGGGCTGGACCGCGACGGCCGGCCATCCCGGTGGAGTTTGATACGATACGCTCTGGCTCTTGATGCAATAGTTGGTGGTGCAGTCGGTTTGGGCCAGGGACGGCGCGGCTGCGGCCGGCGCCGAGCCCAGGCAGAGGAGGCCGCCACTCAAGGCAAACAGACGCTGAAACCTGGTCATGGCTGGGCTCCTGGTCAGATGCCTTTGTCCTTGCGCCGCCCGATCGTGCTCCGGCATCGGTGCGAGATAGGTTACCACATTGAATACGCAAAGAATTGACGGCCGCTGTCGGCGATCGCTCAAGACCGCCAGATGATTTTAGCGGGTTCGACATCAAAGGCTAAACCATGGGACGGGGCCAAGTCCGGGGCCAAGTCGCTGCGGGGGCGTCGCGGTGATATCGTTGGTCCGGTCGCGAACTTCGATTCGCGAGCTGCGCAGCTAGCGCCCACCGGCGGACCGAGGAACATGGATCTGCGATATGTCCTTGCGGGTGTGCTCGGGGCGGTCGCCCTGAGTGTCGGCATGGCGGCCGCCGAGCCGGCATCCGATCCGGGCACGGTCGCGCGCGGCCGCTACCTCGCCAAGGCCGCCGACTGCATGCCCTGCCACACCGCCGCGTCAGGCAAGTCCTTTGCCGGGGGGCTGAAGATGAACACGCCGTTCGGCGCGATCTACTCGCCCAACATCACGCCGGATCGCGACACTGGCATCGGGGCGTGGACGTTCGAAGAATTCAAGCGAGCCGTTCACGCCGGCATTCGCGCCGATGGCAAGTATCTCTATCCCGCCATGCCGTTTGACGCCTTCACCGGGATCACCGAAGACGATCTCAAGGCGCTGTGGGACTATTTCCGCAGCGTGGCGCCGATCAAGCAGCAGAATCGCGAGAACGAGCTGAGCTTTCCATTCAACATCCGCCTCGGCATGCTGGCGTGGCGGATGTTGTTCTTCCGCGAGCAATTTTTCGTGCCCGACGCGGGAAAAAGCGCGCAATGGAATCGTGGCGCCTATCTGGTGGAGGCGCTCGGCCATTGCGGCGACTGCCACACGCCGCGCAACTTCATGGGCGCGACCAAGGCGAGCCGGCGATTCGAAGGCGCCACCATCGACCAATGGTACGCGCCCAATATCACCGCCGAGGCGCTTGCCAAGACCAACGGTTGGGACAAATCGCAGCTCATCGCATTTTTCAAGAGCGGCGCGGCCAACAACTCAACCGTGCTCGGCCCTATGCAGGAGGTGGTGCACGACAGCTTGTCCTTCCTGACGCCGGACGATCTCGATGCCATGGCGACCTACCTGCTCGATCTGAAGGGCGAGCAGGCCGCGCCGGCCACGGTTGCGCAAAAGCTCTCTCCCAAGGCCGAGAAGCTCGCCGCGAAGCTCTATGCCGACAATTGCGCGAGCTGCCACGGCGCCGGCGGCGCAGGCATCGCGGGTTCGATCCCGCCGCTTGCGGGCAATCCCGCCGTGACCGCGGCGAAGCCGTTCGACGTGCTGTCGGTCGTGCTCCAGGGCATTCCGGCTCGTGCCGATATGCCGGCCATGCCGAGCTTTGCCGGATCGCTCAACGATGGCGATGTCGCCAATCTCACGAATTACGTGCGCACGAGCTGGAGCAACACAGCGGCGCCGAACGCCACGCGTGCGCTGGTCGCGAGCTGGCGCGCGGCGCTGTCGCTGCCGGTCTATGCGAGCGATTCCGCGCGGCGGTTCGATTGTCCGGATGTCGGGCAGGGGGCTGATGCCAGCTTGGACCCTGGAATCATCGGCGTCCTGGGCGGCGAGCTGGCGCAGCGCTCAGTCGCCTATGCCTCGCTGATCGGCACCTACAAGGCGCAGCATCCGGACGCCAGCATGGCGGACGTCGTCAACAATCTCGTCGCAGCCTACTGCCCGGTCGTGGCCAAGAGCGCGACGTCGGATCAAGCCAAGAGCCTGGCGCTGAAACGGTTCGCGCTCACCGTGACGTCCTACCTGTCGAATCAAGCGGTCGCCGAAACAGAGCCCGACGTGGGCATCATCTGGGCCGTGCCTCTCGGCCATTCGCTCGCCGAGCGTGATCCCGGCTGGCAGCCGGCGCTGAAGTGTCCAGCAGACGACAATTCTCGCGTGCCGACAGCGTTGGTGGCGAAGGCGGCGCAGATCGCCGGCAAACCCGACGTGAATTTCGCCGCCCCCACCGCGATCGCGCAGGCCGATGCCATGCTCACGGCCGATCCAAAGGCCAAGCCGGCCGATCTGGCCAATGCTCTGATCCTCGCCTACTGCGAGGGCGTGGTCGGGCTGCAGGGCGTAGGCGAGGTCGAGAAGACCGGAGCGCTCATGCGTTACGGGCAGGAGGTCATCCAGGCCGTGCAACTCAAGGCCGAAACGAAGGTCAAGCCGCCCGGTGCAAGAGCTTCGCAATAGCGGGCTGGCGCCCTTCGTGGCCAAATTTGTTCGCGATCCTAGCCAACTATTGACTGGCGCCGACCATCCACAGGGTCGTAACCTTCGCGCCAGCGAGTGTCACGTAAAGCTGATATCCGTGATGGTCCTGCTGATCCGATCATCGGTACGGGCCGGGAGACGATGAAGCGATGAATACGAGAGTTGCCGTTGCAGCCGCTGCGCTCCTCACGCTGCTGACGGGCTGTGGCGAGGGTAACCGCTATGTGGCGCCGCCGCCGCCGAAGGTGACGGTTCAGCTGCCACTGCAGGAGAGCGTCGCGCCCTATCTGGAGGCGACAGGCAATGCCGCCGCGGTGAATACCGTCAAGCTGGTGGCGCGCGTGCAGGGTTACGTTCAGGAGATCAAGTATCAGGACGGCGCCCTCGTGAAGAAGGGCACGCCGTTATTCATCATCGAGCCCGAGCCCTACAAGGTGAAGCTCGAGCAGGCGCAGGCGGCCGAGGAGGGCGCCAAGGCCACGCTGATCAATGCCGAAGCTGAATTCCAGCGCCAGCAGGAGCTGCAGGCAAAGGACGTCTCGACCCAGGCCAACCTCGACAAGGCGCGCGCCAACCGTGACACCGCGCACGCCAACGTGCTGCAGGCGCAGGCCAACACCGAGACTGCCGAGATCAATTTCGGCTACACCACCGTTTCGGCCCCCTTCGACGGCGTGGTGACGGCGCGCAAGGTGTCGGTCGGCGAGCTGGTCGGCGGCGATCAGCCGAGCCAGCTTGCGTCGATCGTGCAGCTCCAGCCGATCTGGGTGTGGTTCAACCTGAGCGAACGGGACATCCAGAAGGTCCGCGCCAACCTCGCGGAGCACGGCGTGCACATCGCCGACCTCATCAACAAGGTCCCGATCGAGGTCGGCCTGCAGACCGAGACCGGCTACCCGCACAAGGGCGTGCTCGATTACGCCGACCCGAACGTCAACCAGTCGACCGGCACCATGCAGGTCCGCGGCATCTTCGAGAATGTAGACCGCGCCTTGCTGCCGGGCTATTTCGTCCGGGTGCGCGTGCCGATGCGGGCGACGCCGACGCTGCTGGTGCCGGAGGTGGCGATAGGCAGCGATCAGGGCGGCCGCTACGTGCTCGCGC
>JBIOVC010000594.1:0-4315 GCA_044867545.1 Hyphomicrobiaceae bacterium
TTGTCGCGGCCGGCAGTTCGCGCTCGAACGCTTGTTGTAACTGGTACTCAATCAGTCCAAACGGTCCACTAGTTATGGACTACAAAAGCGCCGGCGTCGACATCGACGCCGGCCACGAAAGCGTGAGGCGCATCCGGGCGCTTGCGCGCTCGACGTTCACCTCCGGTGTTCTGTCGGAGATCGGATCTTTCGGCGGGCTGTTTCAGCTCGAGCCGGGCCGGTTCCGCGAGCCCGTGCTCGTCGCCAGCGCCGACGGCATCGGCACGAAGCTGAAGATCGCCTTTCTCACCGGCCGGCACGACACCGTCGGTCTGGACCTCGTGAACCACTGCGTGAATGACATCCTCGTCCAGGGCGCGGAGCCGCTGTTCTTTCTCGATTACCTGGCGACGGGCCGCCTGTCGCTGGATGTGACCGAGACGATCGTCGGCGGCATCACGAGCGCGTGCCGCGACAACGGATGCGCGCTGCTCGGCGGCGAGACGGCGGAGATGCCGGGCTTCTATGGCGACGGCGAGTACGACATGGCGGGCTTCATCGTCGGCGTTGCCGACCGTGAGCGGCTGATCACCGGACGGCCCATTGTCGTCGGCGACGTGCTCGTGGGTGTACCTTCGTCAGGGCTGCATACAAACGGCTTCTCGCTTGCCCGCCGGATCGTCTTTGAAAAGCTCGGGCTCACCGTAGAGAGTCGAGTCCCGGAACTGGGCCGGACGATTGGTGAAGAGCTGCTCGAGCCGCACCGCTCGTATCTGCCGCTCGTGCGGCCGCTGCTCGACGGCGGACGGATCAAAGGCATGGCGCACATCACCGGCGGCGGGATTACCGACAACCTGCCGCGCGTGCTTCCACATGGCACCGCCGCCGTCGTGGATGTCGGCTCGTGGGAGATTCCGCCCATCTTTCGGTGGCTCCAGCGGAACGGGCAGGTGCCGATCGATGACATGCTGCGCACCTTCAATATGGGGATCGGACTCGTCGTCGTGACCGGTCGCGACAAGGCGGAGCCGCTCATCGAGGAGCTTGCGGCGCGTGGTGGCCGCGACGCCCGCGTCATCGGCGAGATCGTGCCCGGCGAGCCGCCGTCGGTCAGCTACGTGAACTTGCCGTGAACCGGCGTCTGGGCGTCCTCATCTCCGGCCGCGGCAGCAACCTGCAGGCGCTGAGCGCCGCCATCCGCGACGGGCGCCTCGATGCTACGATCGCCGTTGTCATTTCTAACCGAAAGGACGCGCCCGGCCTCGAGCGGGCCCGTCGCGTGGGGATCGAGGCGCTCTATATCGATCATCGCGGACGGCCCTCGCGCGACGACCACGATCGCGCCCTCGTCCGCGAGCTGCAGGCGCGTCACGTCGGTCTCGTTTGCCTTGCCGGCTACATGCGGCTCGTCGGAGCGCCGCTCCTCGAGGCATATCCGAACGCGATCCTCAATATCCACCCATCGCTGCTGCCCGCCTTTCCCGGCATGGACGCGCAGCGTCAGGCGCTCGAGCACGGCGTGAAAGCGAGCGGGGTGACCGTCCACTTCGTCACTTCCGAGCTCGACAACGGTCCGATCGTGATGCAGCGGGTCGTACCGGTGCTCGATGACGACACGCCCGAGACGCTGGCGACGCGCATCCTGGTGGAAGAGCACCGTGCCTATCCGGAGGCGGTGAAAATCGTGCTCGACGGCGGCTGGCGGATTGAAGGCCGCCGCTTCATCAGATCTGTGAACGCCGCTTCAGCGTTACAACCGCGACTTCCGGCGGGCAGTTGATTCGGAGGGGGACGTAGATGGTTCCCACGCCCCGGCTCACGAAAATCGACGTGTTCTCGCGTCGCCCGAGCCCCTCGAGGATCGGAAAGCGCCGGCGGGCCAGCGCGCCGACGCCGGGAATCACGACCTGGCCGCCGTGGGTATGGCCCGATAACACGGCCGGAACGTTGAGGGCCGCCGCCTCCGTGAGTCGCCGTGGATCGTGCGCCAGGAGGATGACGGTGTCGACAGCCTTGCGCAGCACGCGCGTGATGTCCTCCAGCCGCCTCGTCCAGAAGCGGACCCCCGCTAGCACGAGGCGCTCGCCGCGCACTTCTAGTCGCGTGCGCACGTCCTTGAGCACCTCGATCTTCTGGCGGATGAGGGCTGCCGGCATGTCGCGATCGTCATCGTGGTTGCCGAGGATCGCGAACACGCCGTGCGGCGCTTGCAGCGGCGCGAGCAGCTCCGCCACGGGGCCGACAAACGCGCGGTCGCCCAACGTGACGTAGTCACCGCCCAGCACGATGAGGTCAGGTTTCTGCGCGAGCGTGAGCTGCACGGCGGCCGTCACATCCTCGGCCGCCACCATGCGGCTGTGATGGATATCGGTGAGGAAGCCGAGGCGCAATCCGTCGAGCGGCGCCGGCAGACCCGAGACCGGCAGCGACGCTTCGGTGACGCCGATCCGGTGCCGCTCGTACGCGACACCGTAGGTCGCCGCGCCGGTGAGCGTGCCAGCCGTTGTCGCAAGCAGCCCTTTGATCACCGCGCGACGGCCGAGGAGCATAGGCAGGTTTATAGTAGCGGCTGATGGACCTCTATGGCGAGCTTGAGTGGCGCGGGCTCGTTTATGACGCCACCGACGGGGTGCGCGAGCTGCTCGCACGCGAAAAGGTGACCGCCTACATCGGGTTCGACCCGACGGCGGCGAGTCTCCATGTCGGATCGCTTCTGCCCATCATGGGGCTTGCCCGGCTTCAGCGGTTCGGCCATGCGCCAATTGCCGTCGTCGGCGGCGGCACCGGCCTCATTGGCGATCCGAGCGGAAAAACGGTCGAACGGCAGCTGCTGACCGCGGAGCAGGTGGAAGCCAATATCGAGGGAGTCCGTCGGCAGCTCGCGCGCTTTCTCGACCTCGAGAGCGCCACCGCTCCCGCGCGGCTCGTCAACAACGCGGAGTGGCTCGCGAGGCTGAGCGCGATCGAATTCATGCGCGACGTCGGCAAGCACTTTTCGGTGAACGCGATGCTGGCGAAAGAATCGGTCAAGCGCCGCATCGAGACAGACGAGGGAATCTCGTACACCGAATTCAGCTACGCGCTGCTGCAGGCGTACGACTACCTCGTATTGTATGACCGCTTCAACTGCACGCTGCAGATGGGAGGCAGCGATCAGTGGGGCAACATCACTGCCGGGATGGATCTGATCCGTCGCGTGCGGGGCGGCAAGGCATACGGGCTGGTGCTGCCGCTCATGACGACCGCCTCCGGCGCAAAGTTTGGCAAGACGGAAGCTGGCTCCGTATGGCTCGACGCGAATATGACGAAGCCGTACGAGTTCTACCAGTTCTGGATCAACACCGACGATCGCGACGCCCTCAGATACCTGAAGTTCTTCACGTACCTGTCGCAGGAGCGCATCGGGGAGCTCGAAGCAGCGGCGGCACGTGAACCCGCGCGGCGCCACCCGCAGCGGGAACTTGCACGCGAGGTGACCCGCCTCGTGCATGGCGAGCCGGCGGTCCGAGAGGCGGAGGCCGCGACCGAGGCGCTCTTCAGCGGCGACATCTCAGGCTTGTCCGTCGATCAGCTGCTGCGTGTCTTTCCGAACGTTCCCTCATCAACGGCGACGTATGCCGCGGAGGGATGGCCCATTGTCGAGCTCCTCGCCTCATCGGGCGTGACGAGCTCCAAAAGTGAGGCGACCCGCCTCATCCGCAGCGGCGGCATTTACGTGAACAGCCGGCGGATCACGGACGAGAAGGAACGGCTGACTCCCGACGCGGCCGTCGAAGGACAGCTGTTCGTCGTGCGCAAAGGAAAGCGCGACAATTTTCTGATCCGTATCGTGCGGGGTTGACATCTCCGCGATGCGCCCGTAGTCTTAGGAGGTTCGCTTGACGGACGCCAGTCCGGCAGTGGTTGACTGGTCTCGATGTCTCCACAGCACCTCAGGTGAACGCCCTGCTCGGGTTCTCCTCAGCACCGTTTGCGGCCAACTGCGCGGATGACTAAGGGGTTGACAGAGGAAGGACCGGGTAGTAACCTTAGAAGGTTCCCCTGAAAACGGCCGCATTGCCGATCGGAGGGGGCCACGGAGCGGTTGCGGCGCGGCGAGGCCGTCCGGATCGCTCGGTGATTCCGGTTCTTTGAAAACTAGATAGTGCGTGCACGCACAACATAGTCCACCGACGTTTGCTGGAGCAGCGCAAGCTGCGAAGGCGGCCAAAGGTGGACGCCCGTCGAGTGTCAGCTGGTCTCGCGCAAGTTATGCCCGAGCCGAAAGGCAAAGGCAGACGGAGGCGGGACAGTGGCTCCGATGAAACTACTCGCAAGAGATAAGTCGGAGCACACA
>JBIOVC010000595.1:0-3670 GCA_044867545.1 Hyphomicrobiaceae bacterium
GACGGCTACGCCCGCATCATCGCGCACATCGGCGGCAAGGGAACACCCCAGCTCGACCAGCTCATCACCGACCCGAAGGCAAAGCCGCTGATCGCGCTCATCAAGTCACAGGGCGAGGTCGCCCGCCTCACCGTCGGCCCGGCCGACATTCCGGCGGATCGCCTGGAGGCGTTGCGCGCGGCCTATCGCAAGGCGCTGGCCGACCCGGAGCTGCAGGAGAAGGCTAAGAAGGCGCAGATTCCGCTCGATCCGGCCATCGGTGACACCGTTGCGACGCTGGTCAAGGAGGCACTCAGCCAGCCGCCGGAGGCGATCGCCTTGCTGAAGGATGTGCTGGAGCGCACCGAGTCCACCGCCGAGATCAAGGGAAAGCTCGCGGAGGTGATCGGTGAAGGCCGCGAGCTGGTGCTGAAGCAGGCCGACGGCAAGATGGTCAAGGCCCAGGTGTCCGGCTCGCGGACCGAGGTCAGCATCGGCGGCCAAAAGGCGAAACGCGCCGACCTCAAGGTCGATATGACCTGCAGCATCGCCACGTCGGGCGGGGACGGTGCGGAGGCCAAGAGCGTGAGCTGCCAGTAGCGGCAACGCGCCGTCGCGGCGTGGCTGCATAATGCCGACAAGTTGCCGGTTGCCGGCCGCAACCGAGGAACCGGCGGCGCGCAAGCGCCGGCCGACGCTTGCCGGCAGCGACCGAATTTCGCTATGGCGATTCCCGGGCCCGATGGTATGTCGGGCCTATCAGCAACAACGGGGATGGAGTCCAGATGCCAGAGGCGGATGCACCAAAGCAGCAGATCGGAATCACAGGCAAATTCCTGGTCGACCCCTATCTCGATTGGGCCAAGGCTGAAGGCATCCCCATCCATCTCGACTTCGGGCACGATCTCATCAGTCTCGAGACCGGCCGGTGGGACCGGTACGACGCGCGCGGCTGCTTTGCCCACACGCACGGGCGCGGCGACTTCATGGCGAACTACGTGCTCGAGGTCCTGCCCGGCCAAGCGACGCGCCCGGTCAAACACCTCTACGAAGCCTACTTCTACACGCTCGAGGGGCATGGCTCGACGACCGTCTGGCTGCCGGGGGGCGAGACGCGGACGTTCGAATGGGGGCCGAGGGCGCTGTTCGCGATTCCCCTCAACTGCCAGTACCGGATATTCAACGGCTCGGGACAGCAGCGCGTGCGGCTCTCCTGCACCAATGATGCGCCGCTGACGCTCAACCTCTATCACAATGAGAAGTTCGTCTTCGACAATCCGTTCGCGTTTCCCGAGCGCGCGGGTCCGTCCAAGCACTTCGAGGGCGAGGGCGACCACATGCCGGTCGATCGCGGCCCCGGCGTCGCGACGCTCAACGTGTGGGAGACGAACTTCATCCACGACCTGACGAGCTTCAAGCTCTATGAGCTGGACGCCCGCGGCAAGGGCTCGCTCAACCTCTCCTTCATCCTGGCCGACGGCACGATGCACGCGCATTCCTCCGAGATCCCTGTGGGCCGGTACAAGAAGGCGCACCGGCACGCCGCCGGCACGCACGTGCACGCAGTCGACGGCGAAGGCTATACGCTGCTCTGGTATGAAGGGGATTCCGAGTTCAGAGAGGTCCCGTGGCGCCACGGAACCATGTACACGCCGCCGTTCTGGATGTTCCACCAGCACTTCAACACCGGCCCCAAGCCCGCCCGGTATCTTGCCTGCGGCATGGGCAGCCGGCGCTACCCGTTCATCGCGCTCCGCAAGCGCAGCGCGGAGGGCGGCGGATCGATCCCGATCCAGAAGGGCGGACGGCAGATCGAATACGAGGACCAGGATCCCCGCATCCACCGCAAGTGGCTCGAGGCGATCAAGAAGAACGGCGTCGCATCGCGGATGGGCGACATCCTCGACGAACCCGCCATTCTGGCGCTCAAGCCCGAGGACCTCGTCGGCGTCATCCGCACGCCGCGGTCGATCGGGCCGGTCGTCTAGCGAACTAGAACTCGACGTCGAGCTCGTCGATCTCGTCGGGCTCCGCCCGCGCTGCCGCGACCCACTCGGCGACGGCAGGCCATGCCATGATGGTCTCGCAATAGCCGGCGCTCACCTTGTCAAGCGGGACCGAGTAGGTGAGAAAGCGCGTACAGACGGGCGCGTACATGGCGTCCGCCATCGTCAGGCGACCGAACAGGTAGGGCCCTTTGTAGGTGGCGAGGCACTCGCGCCATATGGCGAGCACGCGATCGATGTCGCCCTTCGCGCCGGCCCAAGGCTTGAAGCCGCGGTGGCGGGTCTTCAAGTTCATCGGCAGCGAGGAGCGGAGGTTGTAGAAGCCAGCGTGCATCTCGCCGCAAATCGCCCGGCAATGGGCGCGCGTCTCCCGGTCAGCCGGGAGCAGGCCGGCCTCGGGCCTCAGCTCGGCCAGGTATTCGGCGATGGCGAGCGTGTCCCAGACCTTGACGCCGTCGTGCTCGAGGCAGGGAACCAGGAACGATGGCGAGAGCAGCAGCAGCTCGGCGCGGGTCGAGGGGTCGTCGGCCGGCATCATCTTTTCGTCGAACTCGAGGCCGGCCATCCGGCACAGGAGCCAGCCACGCATGGCCCAGGATGAATAGTTCTTGCTGCTGATCGTCAGCGTCGCCTCAGCCATCCGCCTCACTCCCCATGGGTGTGCCTCCCAATCAACGCCGTCCGCCCGGAAGGCACGTTGGTAGGAATTATCTCGCAGTGCAACATAAAATGCACTAGTTTAGTGCATCGCAGCAACGATATGTGCCGTCGGGGGCGCACGTCCAACACCCTACATGCTCTACTTCGCCTATCAGACACATTCCGACATCATGGAACCGGTTCGCAGCCTCGCCAGGACGGGGCTGCAGGCGTTTGCGCCATGGGCCGAGCGGGCGGATCTGAACCTCTTTCGCAACCTTACAGCAACCTACGAGCTGATCGCACGGGCGGGGCTCACCCACGTCCGCCCGCCTTACGATATCGCTTCCGTGCACATCGGCAATCGCGAGGTCGAGGTCACCGAGGAAGCGCTGATGTCGACGCCGTTCGGCACCTTGCTGAGATTCCGAAAGGACATCGATACGCCGCAGCCGCGCGTGCTGGTCGTAGCGCCGCTCTCCGGCCACTTCGCAACGCTGCTGCGCGGCATGGTCAAGACGCTGCTCCCCGACCATGACGTCTGCATCACCGACTGGCACAACGCGCGCGACGTCAGCCTGGAGCACGGCAGCTTCGGGTTCGACGACTATGTCGAGCACCTGATCCGGTTCCTCGAGAAGATGGGTCCCGGGGCGCACGTCGTCGCCGTCTGCCAGCCGTGCGTGCAGGTGCTGGCGGCGGTTGCCGTGATGGCGAAGGCCGGCAATCCGGCACAGCCGCGCAGCATGACGCTGATGGCGGGGCCGATCGACACGCGGGTCAATCCGACCAAGGTCAACGAGCTCGCCAACTCCAAGCCGCTCGACTGGTTCGAGGGAAACCTGCTCGCGCGCGTGCCCTGGCGCTATCCGGGCGCCGGCCGCAGGGTCTACCCCGGTTTCGTGCAGCTTGCCGCGTTCATGTCGATGAACATCGAGCGGCACCAGAAGGCGCACATCGAGCTCTACGAGAACCTGGCCAAGGGCAATCACGACAAAGCGAAAGTCACCAAGGCATTCTACGACGAGTACTTCGCGGTGCTCGAT
>JBIOVC010000596.1:0-13449 GCA_044867545.1 Hyphomicrobiaceae bacterium
GCCTAGCGGTCACAAATAACCCGCAGAAGTCTGTGGTCGTCTGGTATCATCGGATGGTGGAGGGGAGCGCCTTTGCTCCCGCCGTGATGCCTGCCGGACAATTGGGCCGGGGGGCCGGCGCTTCGAGATGCGCCAAGGGAGCAGCCCGTGTCGATACCGGCGGAGATTGCGATCTGGGGCGTGACCGCGATCGTTTCGGCGGCGTTGGCGGGCATTGTCGCCGGCATCAAGAACCGCGACTACTCCTTCTGGATCGCGATCACCTTCCTGCTGCCGCCGCTGCTGCTCGTGGTTCTCCTGCTGCCCCGCCTCAAGGAGCGCCGGGCACAACCGCCCGTCTCCGAGGAGGAAGAGGCCGACGCGCCGGAGAGATAGCGCCGGCTTCAACCCCAACCTACGGCGAGGGTTCCGGCGGCCGACCGCGCGATCAGAACAGCTTCAGCCCGGGCGGGATGGGCAGCCCGCCGGTCAGCTCCTGCATCTTCTCCTGCAGCGCGGCTTCGACCTTGGTCTTGGCGTCGGAGGCGGCGGCGACGATCAGGTCCTCGACGATCTCGGTCTCATCCGGCTTCATCAGCGAGGGGTCGATGCGGACGCGGCGCATCTCGCCCTTGCCGTTGAGCGTGACGGTGACGAGCCCGCCGCCGGAATGGCCGGCGATCTCCATGGCGGCCAGCTCCTCCTGCAGCTTCTGCATGCGCTCCTGCAGCTGCTGCGCCTGCTTCATCACGCCCATCAGGTCCTTCATCGCGTCCTCGTCGATTGTGGGGTCCGTCCTCGCGGGATCTGACCCCTTGGCTCCAACGTGGCATTAAGGGGTCAGACCCGGTGGGTCTGACCCACCTCGACCCCAACTCCGGCTCACCCCGTCGCGCTGTCGTCGCTGCGCTTGGCGGGCAACGGCCGCACCGCCTTGATCTCGGCCGAGGGGAAAGCATCGAGCACGGCCTTCAAGGCGGGGTGCTGCTTCAGGCCAGCAAGCTCGTTGGCCTCGCGCGCGCGCCGCTCTTCGCCGAGCGCTGGCGCGCCCGGCTCGTTGGAGACGGCGACGATCCAGCGGCGGCCCGTCCACTTGGTGAGCTTCTCGGCGAGCTCGCCGGCAAGCCCGCGCGGCGCGCCATCGAGCAAGCTCACCTCGATCCGGCCCGGCTCGAAGCGCACAAGGCTCACGTGCTCCTCGAGGTGGACCTTCAGCCTGGCATCGCGCTGGCGGCTCGCCAGCTCCACGACCTCGACGAAGGTCTCGGGTCCCGCGGCTTCAGGAGGCTGAGCGGGAGACTGGGAAGCCGCGGGCGGCCCGGCCGGAACCGGTTGCGGGCGGCTCTCGACAGTGCCTCGCTCGGAAGCCGACGCCCCGCCGTTACGGCCGCCCAGCGCCCGGATGATCTCGTCCGGCGACGGCAGGTCCGCCGTGTGCGCCATGCGGATCAGCACCATCTCAGCCGCCGCCAGCGGGTCGGGCGCGCGCGCCGCCTCGTCGAGCCCTTTGAGCAACATCTGCCAGGCCCTGGACAGCAGCGGGATCGATACCGCGCCGGCGAGCGCCACGGCGCGCCGCTTCTCCTCCGCGGACAATGCCTCTCCAGCTCCCGCCTCGCCCGCGACCTTGGCGCGCGTCGCGATGTGGACGGCGTCCGCAAGGTCGGCCAGCACCTGGGTCGGCTCGGCACCGTCGCGGACAAGACTGCCGAGCGCGGCGACGGCGGCGCCGGCCTTGCCGTGCACCACCTCCCCCAGCAGATCGAAGATGCGCCCGCGGTCGGCGAAGCCCAGCATCGAGCGGACGCTCGCGCTGGTCACCTCGCCGGAGCCGGTGGCGATTGCACGGTCGAGCATCGAGAGCCCGTCGCGCACGGAGCCTTCTGCAGCGCGCGCGATGAGCGTCAGCGCCTCGGGCCCCGCGCGCATTCCTTCCCGCTCGACGATGCCGGCGAAGTGGCGCACGAGCTCGGGGACATCGACGCGGCGCAGGTCGAAGCGCTGGCAGCGCGACAGCACGGTAACCGGGACCTTGCGCACCTCGGTGGTCGCGAAGATGAACTTGACGTGCGCGGGAGGCTCCTCGAGCGTCTTCAGGAGCGCGTTGAACGCGCCCTTCGACAGCATGTGGACCTCGTCGATGATGAACACCTTGTAGCGGGCGAGCAGCGGCTTGTAGTGGGCGCTCTCGATCAGCTCACGGATGTTGTCGACGCCGGTGTGGGAGGCCGCATCCATCTCGACCACGTCGGGGTGGCGGCTCTGGATGATGTCGAGGCAGTGCTCGCCGTAGCCGTCCATCTCCATGGTCGGCTGGTCGGGCAGGCCGGGCTTGGAATAGTTGAAGGCGCGGGCAAGGATGCGCGCGGTCGTCGTCTTGCCGACGCCGCGCACGCCGGTCAGCATGTAGCCCTGGGCGATGCGGTCGGCGGCGAACGCGTTCTTCAGCGTCCGCACCATCGCTTCCTGCCCGATCAGGTCCTCGAAGGTTTCCGGGCGGTATTTGCGGGCGAGCACGACGTAGGGCGTCGCAGGCTCGGCGCCCGGCGCAGCGCTGGCGGTGCCGGTCTTCTCAGCCTTGGAGCCCGAGGACTTATTCCTGGCCATCAGCGGGGAAGAGCCCTCATCTGTTGCCGTGAGCCGGCGGGACGGCCGGCGAGGGTGGCGGCTGATGCGGCCGATGTGCCGGCCTGCGCCAAATTCAGCTCGTGTCCTTCAGATCGCGAAATTCGTTCAGAGCTCGCGGCATAGTAAGACGAATTTCGCGATCAGGACACTAGTGGGAGGCTGACGAACGACCCGCGTCCTGATCGTTAGGGCTGCTTCCTTCCGGACCTGACCCGGTTGGCGAGGGAGACGTCCGCCGCCAACCTCCCGAGCCGGAATATGGCGGCAAGGGCCGAGGGTGGCAAGGGTTGCGCGTCAGCGCGCGGTCGCTTCCTTGACGAGACCCTTCGGCCGAGGTGCCAGGCCATCCTCGATCGCGTCGGCCAGCAGCGTGCTGAGGCAGCCGTACGAGGTGTCATTCAAGTGGAACAGGTCGGATGACAACAGCTCCGGCGGCGTGAACTGACCGCTCGAGATCAGATGCCTCATGATCTCGAAGCGGTGCAGGATCGGGACGTTCTTCTCCTTGGCGACCCTACGCATCGCCGCGAGATACTCGACGTAGCCGGTGACCCGCTCCGAGTGCGGGTAATACTGCATATCGAGCAGAACCACGTCGATGCCGCGCGCCTTCAGCAAGTCCACGCCCTTCGTCAGCGTCACCTGGAAGTCCGCCAGATTGACGCCGCGGATCGCGTCGTTCACGCCGGTCTGCCAGATGACGAGCTGCGGCTCGAGCGGCATCACCTCGCTCGGTATGCGCGCGAGCATGTCGCTCGCGAGCTGCCCGTTCACTCCAAGGTTGACGACGTCGAAGTTGCGCTCCGGGTCAAACCGCCGGTTGAGCTCGGCCTCGAGGCGCCGCGGATAGCGCATCCTCGGGTTGCTCGCCCCGATACCGGTGGTGCTCGAGGAGCCGAGCGCCGCGATCCTGAACTCCGACCTCGTGGCGAGGGCGCGCCGCATGTTCGGCAACGGCGCGCTGAAACGGACGAGCTCCACCGGAGCCTTGCACTTCTTCGGGGACACATTCTGCGCGACGCTCTCAACCTGGGACGCTTTTTGCGGTGCGTTCTGCGCCGCTGCCGGACCAGAGCCGGCAATGGCGACAGTCGCGCCCAGTGCGACAGTCACGACCCACTTCGCTTTGAAGACAGACACCCCGACAGGCGCGCGCGCCCGCGCCATACCCACACAAACTCTCATGCCCGAAGCCCCAGCAATTGCCTCGACCCGAGGCGACCCAAGCATTCTTGGTTGTCAGCCCGCTCCCATGCGATGCCCCGGTGATCCTCCGCCTTCTCGCGGGCGGTGTCGCCAATAGGTCAGCTGAGCGTCAGCTCGCCGGCCTTTGCCCGCGGTTTCTCAAGCCCGGGCCGGGTCAACAGCAGGTTATAGCCATCCCGGCTCGATCCGTGCAAGGCTCGAAGGTGAACGGCCTTACCAGCTCATGTTGCATACCCTCTGTGGCACTCGGCCGTTGAAAGAGCTTCGGCATTGCAGCAATTTGGTCGCACGTGCGCTGCCGCAAACCCGGGGAGGAACACCAGATGAGGCCAACGCTCGGAGCCACGACCCTTCTCGATCGCCAGAGCCATCGGCGCGGCGACACGCTCTATGTCGGGTCGCTGCAAGAGCGCGCGGACGCCCGATTCCTGGTGCTCGCCGACCAGAAACCAGTGATCCGCTCGAACCCGGAGCGTTCCGAGGCTGCGATCCGCTGGTTCACACGGGGCGAGCTGCAGGACCTCGGCTTGCCGGTGGCCGATGCATTGTTCCTCGGTGTCGAGCGTCAATCGGGTGCCGGCCGCTTCGCGGTGTCGGTCAGCGAGCACCGCGCCCGCAACGCTCCGGGTGGCCTCGCGGTGATGCGGCCGATCGTCGATCTGCGGTCGCTCGCAATGCAGGGCATCATGCCAGACGAGGAGATCTCGCTGCTCGGACAGGCGAAGGCGCTGTCGCACTGGCACGAGAACACGCGCTGCTGCGGACATTGCGGCGGGACGACCCTCGTCAAGGACGGAGGCTGGAAGCGCAAGTGCTGGGCGTGCGGGCAGGAGCACTTTCCCCGCGTCGACCCGGTGGTCATCATGCTGATCATCGATGCCGCGCGCGATCGCTGCCTGCTCGGGCATGAGGCGCGGTTCCAAGACAAGATGTACTCGGCACTCGCCGGCTTCATCGAGCCTGGCGAGGACATCGACGTCGCGGTGCGGCGCGAGACGCTGGAGGAAGCCGGCATCGAGGTTGGCGAGGTCCGCTTCCACGCGACGCAGCCGTGGCCGTTTCCGCATTCGCTGATGATCGGATGCCACGGGCTCGCGACGACGACCGACATCTCGGTCGATCCTAACGAGATCCAGGAAGCGCGCTGGTTCCCGCGGGCCGAGGTCAAGCTGATGCTCGAGGGCAAGCATCCCGACGGCCTGTTCGCCCCGGGCCGTCACGCCATTGCGCGGGCGCTGATCACGGCGTTCATTGAAGGCATGGTTTGAGAGAGGCTATCAGGCCGGTCGAGCGGCGCGCGCGTGGGCCGCGCGGCGCTCGAGGATCTGCTGCCAGAGCGGCCCGACCGCGCGGGGGTCGCTGATCGGCAGCGGCGGAATGCCCCGCGCGATGCTGCGCGGGAGCAGGCCCGAATCCCAGAACACGATCGATACCGTCCGGCCGCCGGCGAGGCCGATCTCCAGCGCCACCCGATGACGCAAGGTCCTGTCCCGCGGCCGAGGTGAGGGCTGCTCGTCCGCCGGCTGCCCGGCCGTGGAGCCCGCCGCTGCGGCCGCAGCCGCGCTCGCCATTCCCGCGATCCGGCCGGCTGCGGTCGGCCGCCCCTCCTCGGCAACTACATCGTTCGTCCACGACAGGGCGACGATGTCGCCGTAGGGGACCTCGTGTGCCAGCGCGTAGAGCGGCTGATGCGTGCGCAGGTCGATCGCAGCCTCGAATACGGCGAGCGTATCGGGCCGCAGCTCGAAGGCTGCAATGCCGGCCGGATTGGTGCGCGGCTTGCCGTCGGTGCCGATCTTGCACAGAACCTCCGCCGCGCCGCACCGCTCGCCGTTCGGAAACGCGCGCAGCGTCTGACAGCCCGGTCCAGAGAACTGCAGCGGCAGGGGGAGCTGCACCTTCTCAGGCAGGCTGGCGATGACCCGGTCCGTGTAGGCGTCGAGCTTCTGCTCGAGGTCGGCGATCTGCAGCGGGTCCCGCTTCCTGAAGCGCAGGTAGATGCCATAGACGATGGCGCCGATCGCGCCGAGCAGCAGTGCGACCGTGAACCACAGGTTGCCGAGCTGGAAGAAGAACATCTCGGCGGCCGTCACCAGCACGACGAGCCCGGCCGGCAGCTCCCAGCCGAACTTCCAGAGCCACGGTATCAAGCCGATCACCAACATCAGCAGGCCGGGCAGCAACAGGAACAGCTCGCGGCCCAGCGGCTCGAGCATGCCGCTGCCGACGGCGCCGGCTTCGCGATAGCCCAGATAGAAGGAGGCGCCGATCAACAGCAGGCCGCAGAGCGCGGTTGCGACCTGGATGATCCGGATCGCCGTGCGCCAGCGCTCGTGCGCGAGCAGCACCAGGCGATAGGTGTCGGTGAAGTACTGAGACACGACATCGGGCGTGATCTCGCCCTCGCCGGTCGCCTGGGGTTCGACGGACGACTGAAACACCATGGGAGAAACCCGGCGCTGACCGCAAACGCTGTCACGGCCCGCGGGCCATACAGCCCTGCATCTGGACGCCCAAATCCTTGCTCCGACAAGCCGGAATCCGTGCAGCCGTTCATTGCCGGGAAGGCCTTGTGCTCGAATTGCCTCACCGGGTCGGTCGGTTGTCACCGGCAGCGGGTGTGGTATGCCCCACGGTCGTCGAGTCTGACGCCTGACGCCGTCCTACTCCCCGTCCCGGTCGCGCCCTCCATGAACCCCAGGCTCGGTATCACGCTCAAGATCGCATCGGTCTTGCTCTTCGTCGTGATGTTCACCTGCATCAAGGCGGCTTCGGCCGAGGTCCCGCCCGGCGAGGTCGTGTTTTTCCGCTCGTTCTTCGCGCTGGTTCCGATCCTCGCCTACTTCGGTCTCCGTGGCGAGCTCAAGGGAGCGCTCAGGACGGCAAACCCGCTCGGGCATGCCTGGCGCGGCGCCCTCGGTGTCGCCAGCATGAGCCTGAACTTCGCGGCGATCGGATTGCTGCCGCTGGCGGACGCGATCGCCATCGGCTACCTGATGCCGCTGCTGGCGACCGCGTTCGCCGCGATCTTCCTCGGCGAGCGCGTGCGGCTCTTCCGGTGGAGCGCGATCTTCATCGGGCTCGCCGGCATCCTCGTCATCCTGTGGCCGCGGCTCGGCGTGCTCAAAGGAGCTTCCGGCTTATCCGCCGAGACGATCGGCGCCCTATGTGCGCTCGGCGGGGCGACGATGGTTGCAGTGGCGACGATCGTGATCAGAACGCTGGTGGTGGCCGAGCGCACCAGCACGATCGTGATCTACTTCTCGGCCGCATGCACCATCGCATCGCTGTTCACGATCCCGTTCGGGTGGCAGGTGCCGAGCGCCGGCATCGCTGTGCTGCTCATCCTCTCGGGCATCGTCGGCGGGATTGGGCAGATTCTCATCACCGAAAGCTACCGCTATGCAGAGAACTCGACGATCGCGCCGCTCGAGTACACCTCGATGGTGTTCGGCGTGGCGATCGCCTACTTGCTGTTCGACGAGGTGCCGACGACGCAAGTGCTGATCGGAAGCGCGATCGTGATCGCCGCCGGCCTGCTGCTGATCTGGCGCGAGCAGCAGCTCGCCTTGCAGCGACCGCCAGCCGTCGCGGTCAAGGATCCGGGCACGGAGCGCTAGGGCGACCGAACCATCTGTCATCCCGGAATTGCGCCCCGGCTCGGAGGCCAGGGCTGGGAGACCCTGGTTCCCGGCTCTCCGCTCCGGCCGGGATGACAAGGGGAGCGGTTCGATCTCGACCGAAGAGCCTCTAGCGCTCAGATGCAGCGGCCGCCGTCGACCTCGAGGGCGACACCGGTCAGGAACTCGGAAGCCGGCTCCGCGAGGAACAGCGCCGCGTTGGCGACATCGGCGGGGCGCGACATGCGGCCCAAGGGGATCGTCGCCTCGATCGCCTTGCGGTTCTCCGGCGTGTCCGGCATTCCCATGAATTGCTCGAGCATCCCGGTCTCGCCCATCACCGGATTGATGGCGCACACCCGGATCCTCTTCGGCGCGAGCTCGGCGGCCATCGATTTGGTGAGCACGATCACGGCGCCCTTGGAGCCGTTGTACCAGGTGAGACCGGGGCGCGGGCGCACACCAGCCGTCGAGGCGGTGTTGATGATCACGCCGCCGCCCCGCTTCTCCATCACCGGCACGACGGCAAGGGCGGCCAGATAGATCGCCTTGACGTTGACCGCATACACGCGGTCGAACTCGGCCTCACCCACCTCCAGCATGGGCTGGCGCTTGTGGGTGAAGCCCGCATTGTTGACCATGATGTCGAGGCCGCCGTAGCGGGCCACGACCTCGCCCACCATGGCATCGACCTCCGACTTGCGGGTGACGTCGCAGGCAACGTGCATGGCATTCGCGCCCAGCGCCTGGGCGACGTCGCGGGCGCCCTGGCCGTTGACGTCGGCGACGACAACGCTCGCGCCTTCCCGAGCGTACGTTTCGGCGATCGCCTTGCCGAAGCCCGAAGCCGCGCCGGTGACGATGGCGACCTTGTCCTTCAGCCGCATCTCATCTCCTCCCATCGAGCGCGCACTTCAAGCAGTGCGCGCCTGCTATCGAGCAAGCTTGGCGAGCGCGCTCTGCTTGGCAAGCTCCAGACGGAACGGGCTTGCCTGATATGTGCCGAGCGTGCGGATCTCGGTCGAGAAGAACCGCAGCTCCTCGAATGCGCGGGCAACCTGCGGCTCCTCGGGGTGGCCCTCGGCATCGGCGTAGAACATGGTGGCGGCGAAGGTGCCCTCGAGCTGATAGGACTCGAGCTTGGTCATGTTGACGCCGTTGGTGGCGAACCCGCCGAGCGCCTTGTAGAGCGCGCCGGGAATATTCCTTACACGAAATACAAAGCTGGTGATGATCGGGCCGTCGCCGGGCGGTATGCGCTCGGGCTCGCGGGCGAGCAGCACGAAGCGGGTGGTGTTGTGGGCGACATCCTCTATGTCGCGCAGCACGATCTCGAGGCCGTAGACCTCGGCCGCCAAAGCGGGCGCGATCGCGGCCAGCGTGTCGTCCTCCTGCTCGCTGATCAGGCGCGCCGAGCCCGCCGTGTCGGCCTCGGGCACGGGCGTCAGGCCGAGCTTGCGGAGGGTCGCGCGGCACTGCCCGAGCGCCTGGGTGTGGCTCAGGACCTTCTTCAGCTTCTTCAACGGCGTACCGGGGCGAGCCATGAGCTGATGGCGGACGCGCTCGAAGTGCTCGCCGACGATGTGGAGCCCGGACAGCGGCAGCAGATGGTGCATATCGGCGACGCGGCCGGCGACCGAGTTCTCGATCGGGATCATGGCAAAGCGCGTGTCGCCGCCGAGCACGGATGCCAGCGCATCCTCGAAGGTGGCGTTGGATACCGGCTCGAGCTCGGCGAACCGCTCGGCGCCGAGGTGGGCCAGATTGGGCATCGGGCGCAGGCGCTTCGCCCCGCGCTCGCGCTCCTCGGCAAAGGCGCTCAAGCATGCGACGTGGGAGTTGCAGCCCGGCTCACCCTGGTAGGCGACACGCAGGACGGCGCCGCTGGCCTCGAGGCTCTCATCCTTGCGCCCGGCCGGCAACCGGCCCGAGCGCGGTGGCTTGTCATTCTGCATACGTCTGTTCCGGACCGTGGATGGGCTCGAGCTCATCACACTAGCCGCGCCCGCTCCCTGCCAGAATCCGGCGCGCCCGCTCGAGGTCGGCCGGAGTATCGACGCCGAGGGGAACAGTGTCAACGAGCGCCACGTCGATGCGCATGCCGTCCTCAAGTGCCCGCAACTGCTCGAGCTTCTCCCTCAGCTCGAGCGGCGACGGGGGCAGGGCGACGAACCTTTCGAGGGCGGTGCGGCGGTAAGCATAGATACCGATGTGGTGGTAGAGGGGACCGTCGCCGTGGGGGGCGGAGGCGCGCGTGAAGTAGAGCGCGCGGAGGACCCGCGGCGAACCGGTGCCGAGCGGGGTGCCGACCACCTTGACGATGTTGGGATCGGTCCGGTCGGGCTCGTTCTCGATCTCCGCGGCGATGGTGGCGATGTGGACGCCCCTGGCGCGCAGGGGGGCCACGCAGTCGGTGACAAGGCGTGGCTCGAGCGTCGGCAGGTCGCCCTGCAGGTTGACGACGATCTCGGCATCGCCCTCGGGGTCGACCTTGCTCAGGGCCTCGAACACGCGATCGGAGCCGGAAGCGTGGTCGGCGCGGGTCATGACCGCCTCGCCGCCGGCCTTGCGAATTGCGGCGGCGATCTCCTCGCTGTCGGTCGCCACCACGGCACGGCCTATCTCTGCGGCGCGGGCCCGCCGCCAAACATGCACGATCATCGGCTCGCCGTTAATGTCGGCAAGCGGCTTGCCGGGCAGCCTGGTCGCCCGCATGCGGGCGGGGATAACGATGATGGTGTTGTTGCCCATGGGGCCGAACCCGCGACCGAAGTGACAATTGGGACAATTGGTCTCGGGGCAAGGCTCTAGAACAGCGGCAGGCGGAGTGGCAAGGGGATGAGGCTCGGTGCGATCCGGGCAGCAGCGACCGTCGGGGCGGCCGACGCAAGTCCGGGGGCTGGAGGGCGAGCGGGAATGGACACCTGGGAGTTCAACAAGATCGCCGGTGCGGTGCTGTCGGCCCTGCTGCTGGCGTTCGGCTCGAGCACGGTGATCGAGATCTGGACGCAGGGACATGCGCTGCAAAAGCCGGGCTTCGAGCTTCCGTTCGCGGCGCCGGCGGAAACCGGTACCGGAGCCGCAGCCGCAAAGCCGTTCAGCTTCGCCGAGTTGGCGCCGGTGCTGAAAACCGCGAGCGCGGAGAGCGGCCAGGCCGTGTTCAAGCGCTGCACGGCCTGCCATACGCCGGAGAAGGGCGGACCGGCCCGGGTCGGCCCGAACCTGTGGGGCGTGATCGGCCGCGACGTCGCCTCGAGCTCCTCATTCCCCCGCTACTCGGCGGCGATGAAGGCCAAGGGCGGCAAGTGGGAATTCGAGAGCCTGGCCAACTACCTACATGATCCGCGGACGGCTGTTCCGGGCAACCAGATGGCGTTCGCCGGCGTCAGGGACAACCAGGAGCTGGCCGACCTGCTGGCGTATCTGAGGTCGCTGAGCGACAGCCCGGCGCCGCTGCCCAACTGAACCATCCCCGGCGTCTCCCGTGCGCACTGACGCGCACATTGCGCAACTTTAATGCGCCCTCCATGCGCACGAATGGCGCCTCAACGGCATATTGACGGCGCCGCGGCTCGCCACGACGTAGCAGGCACCTGTTCGCCGGCCAAAGGCAGCGCTGGTAAAGCCGGTTTCGTGCTAGGTACGAGCACGAATGTTCATGCCGCACTGCAACGGAGACCACACTCGATGGCCTCTCGCCGCCCGATGCTTCCCGCCGTCGCCGCTACGATCCTGCTCGCCACCCTGTGGCCCGCCGGCGCGCTCGCCGAGACAGCGTCGGCGCAAGGCGCCGCCGGGCAGAAGCTGCACGCCCTCTCGCTCGTCGATGCGCCGAAGTTCGGACCCGACTTCAAGCACTTCGACTGGGTCAAACCGGATGCGCCGAAAGGCGGTACCGTCCGGCAATGGGAGGAAGGCTCCTTCGACAGCCTGAACCCGTTCAGCATCCAGGGCGACAGCGCGCTCGGGATCGGCCTCATCTACGACACGCTGATGGTCGAGAGCCCGGACGAGCCATCGACCGAGTACGGCCTCGTCGCCGAGTGGGTTTCGTTCCCCGCCGACTACTCGTCCGTCACCTTTGGGCTCCACCCCGGCGCCCGCTTCCACGACGGCAAGCCGATGACGCCCGAGGACGTGATCTTCTCGCTCGAGGCGCTGAAGAAGGCCAACCCGCAGGTCGGGCACTACTACCGCAACGTCGTTGCCGGCAAGAAGACCGGCGAGCGCGAGGTGACGTTCACGTTCGACGTCACGGGAAATCGCGAGCTGCCGCAGATCATGGGCCAGCTCCAGGTGCTGCCCAAGCATTTCTGGGAAGGCAAGACTGCAGACGGCACACCGCGCGACCTGTCGAAGTCGACGCTCGAGATCCCGCTCGGCTCCGGCCCCTATCGGATCAAGGAGGTCGACCGCGGCCGCTCCGTCACGTTCGAGCGGGTTCCCGACTGGTGGGCGAAGGACTTAGCCGTGGCGAAGGGCCAGTGGAACTTCGACATCCTGAAGTACGAGTACTTCCGCGAGCGGACGGCGGCGTTCGAGGCCTTCAAGTCGGGCCAGATCGACTACTGGGAGGAGAACACGGCGAAGGCCTGGGCGACGGACTACACCTTTCCGGCCGTCAAGCGGGGCCTGGTCAAGCTCGACAAGCTGCCGGTGAAGCGCGTCGCGCCGATGCAGGCGTTCGGCTTCAACCTCCGTCGCCCGCAGTTCCAGGACGTGCGCGTGCGTCGTGCTTTCAATCTCGCCCTCAATTTCGAGGCGATCAACGAGCAGCTCCTCTATGGCGAGTACATCCGCACGGCGAGCTACTTCGACAACTCCGAGCTGAAAGCGACGGGGCTGCCGACCGGCGCCGAGCTCGCCGCGCTCAAGGTGGTCGAGAAGGACGTGCCGCCGGAGGTATTCTCGCATGAATACCGCAACGCCGTCGGCGGGTCGGATGCCCAGCACCGGAGAAATCTCGCCGAGGCCGCCAAGCTCCTGCGCGAGGCCGGCTGGACGCTGCAGGGCAACCTGCTCAAGAACGCCAAGGGCGAGACGCTGAAGGCCGAGTTCCTGCTCAGCTCGCCGACGTTCGAGCGCCACACGCTGCGCTACATCGAGGACCTGAAGAAGCTCGGCGTCGATGCCTCGGTCCGGATCGTCGACACCGCCCAGTACCAGCGCCGGCGCCGGTCGTTCGACTACGACATCACGACGGTGGGCTTCGCGCAGTCGGTGTCGCCCGGCAACGAGCAGCGCTTCTTCTGGGGCTCGGCGGCAGCCGACCAGGAAGGAAGCCGCAATGCGATGGGCATCAAGAGCCCAGCGATCGACAAGCTGATCGACCGCATCATCTTCGCCAAGGACCGCGCGGAGCTCATCGCCTTTACCCGCGCGCTCGACCGCGTGCTGCTCGCGAACTACTACCTCGTCCCGCTCTGGAACTACCCCTACGAGCGCCTCGCCTACTGGGACAAGTTCCGGCACCCGGCCAAGCTCCCCTCCCAAGCCGCGAGCTTCGAGCGGATCTGGTGGTACGACCAGGCGGCCGCCGACAAGCTCACCGTGGCGGGGCCGCAATGAAGGCCGCGGCGGGGCGGCGGAGAGCGCCGCGAAGGAGCATCGCACTTGCCGCGGTACTCTCGCTGCTGGCCGGCAGCGCGGCGGCGGTCGCCGAGCCACGGCACGGGCTCTCGACGTTCGGCGACCTCGCGTACCCCAAGGATTTCCCGCACTTCAAGTACGTCAATCCCGATGCGCCGAAGGGCGGCAGGCTGGCGACCATGGGGACGCTCGCCATCTCCACCTTCGACAGCTTCAACGGATACATCCTCAAGGGCGATGCCGCGCAGGGCTTGGGCTTCATCTTCGACAGCCTGATGACGGCGGCGGCCGACCAGCCGAACGAGGTCTACGGGCTCGTCGCCAGCGAGGCGGACCTTGCGTCCGACAAGCGCTCGATCACATTCCGGCTCAGGCAAGAGGCGAAGTTCGCCGACGGCTCGGCGCTCACTGCCGACGACGTCGTGTT
>JBIOVC010000597.1:0-2958 GCA_044867545.1 Hyphomicrobiaceae bacterium
CGGAAGCAGCGCCTCGCCCACCTACATCGATCTGCATGATTGCGCTGCCGATATCGCGGCCGTGATCGAGTCCGAGGCCGCGGGTGCCGCCTTCGTCGTCGGCCACGCCTTCGGCAACCGTGTCGCCCGCATGCTGGCGACCGACCGTCCCGACATCGTCCGCGCCGTCGGCCTGATCGCCGCCAATGTCGGCAAGGCGCCGAGCCCCCCCGACGTCCGCAAGGCAATCCGCAACAGCGCTGACCCGCTGCTGCCCGAGCAAGCACGCATCGCTGCCCTGCAGTTCGCCTTCTTCGCGCCGGGTAACGACCCACGCGGCTGGCTTTCGGGCTGGCATCCGGAAGTGCTCGCCGCCCAGCGCATCGCCGGCGACAGGACCTCGCGCGAGGCGGACTACGCGGCCGGCGGCAAGCCGGTGCTCTACCTGCAGCCGGACCACGACCCTCTTGCGCACGTGGAGGACGCCGAGGAATTCCGCCGCGCTCTCGGCGAGCGGGTGACGGTCATTGTCATTCCCTGCTCGAGCCACGCGGCAATCGCCGAGCAGCCGCAGTTCATCGCCGATGCGCTTGTCGCATATGCGCGCGGCCTGCCCGGCGCGTAAGCCGTCATTTCCCCTCAGCCGCCAGACTCTCACTCGGCTCCCGAGAGCGCCCGCGTCCGCCACTGGTTGAACCGCCCGAGCAGCGGCGAGACCAGGATCAGCACCGCACAGGCGAGCAGCACCGCCGAGATCGGTCGCGAGACCATGATCGAAAGGTCGCCCTGCGACATCATCAGCGACTGGCGCAGCGCCCGCTCCATCGCATCGCCCAGCACGAAGCCGAGGATGAGCGGTGCGCTCGGATAGCCGAGCTTGCCCATGAGGTAGCCCAAGAGACCGAACCCGGCGAGCAGCCCGACGTCGAACATGTGACCGCTCACACTGAACGCCCCGATGATCGACAGCCCGAAGATGGCCGGATGGAGCACGAAGGTCGGCAGGCGGAGGATCTGCGCGAACAGCGGCACCAGCGGCAGGTTCAGCAGCAGCAGAACCAGGTTGCCGATGTACATGCTGGCGACGAGGCCCCAGAACACGTCCGGCGCCTCCTCCATCATCAGCGGCCCTGGCCTGACTCCCCACAGGATCAGCGCCGACAGCATGATCGCAGTGGAGCTGCCGCCAGGAATACCGAGCGTCAGCAGCGGCACGAGTGCGCCGCCCGTGTCGGCGTTGTTGGCGGCCTCTGGCGCGGCGACGCCCTCGGGCACGCCGGTTCCGAACCTCTCCGGGTGCTTGGACACGGCCTTCTCGATTCCGTAGGAGACGAACGACGCGATCGTCGAGCCGGCACCCGGCAGCACGCCAATGATGAAGCCGGTGACCGATCCGTTCACCATCGCAAACCGGCAGGCCTTGAGCTCCTGCCAGTTGGGCAACAGGTTTCTGATGCCGCGCGGCACGGGCAGCATCTGTATCGAACCCCGCTTCTCGACGTTGGCCAGGATCTCGCCGATCGCGAATATGCCGATCGCAATCACCAGGAAGTCGAGACCACCCAGCAGCTTTGCCTCTCCGAATACGAACCGCGCCTGGGCCGTGAACAGATCGACGCCGATGCTGGCGAGCCATAGGCCGACGAGCAGTGCCAGCAGCGCCTTCACGATCGAGTCGCCGCCAAGCAGCGCCACCAACGCCAATCCGAAGCACATCAGGGCGAAGTACTCGGGCGAGCTGAACGACAGCGCAAAATTCGCGACCGGCGGCGCAATCAGCGTCAGCGCAAGCACGCCGATGGTGCCCGCCACGAACGAGGAGATCGCGGCGATGCCGAGAGCAGCACCGGCGCGGCCCCGGCGCGCCATCTGATAGCCGTCGATGCAGGTGACCACCGACGAGCTTTCGCCGGGCATGTTGAGCAGGATCGAGGTGGTCGATCCGCCGTACTTTGCACCGTAGTAGATGCCGGCGAGCATGATGATCGCCCCGGTCGGATCCATGTGGAACGTGACCGGCAGCAGCAGCGCGATGGTCGCTGCAGGCCCAAGACCCGGCAGCACGCCGATGACCGTACCGAGGAAACAGCCGACGAAGCACCACAGCAGATTGCCCGGCTGCAACGCGACGGCGAACCCGTGAAGCAGTCCGTTGAAGGCTTCCATCTCAGAAAACTCCCAAAGGACCGACCGGGAGCGTGACGCCGAGCGCTACCGGGAAGATCAGATAGAACAACCCTGTGCATCCGACTGTCGTCAGAAGCGCCACGAGGATCGACTGTCCGAAGGTCACCGTGACCAGGAAGAATGTGAGCAGCGAGAAGCTCAGCACGAAGCCGAGTGGCTCGAGCAGCGCGGCTGAGATCGCAAACATCGCCCAGGTCCCGAGCACGCGCGAGGCGCCGCTCCAGTCGATGCTCTTCCCTTCGCCATCGCCGCTGTTGAAGACCTTGCTCGCGATCAGTCCTAGCGACAGCGCAATGATCGCGGCCCCATACCAGATCGGAAAGAAGCCCGGCCCCGGTCCGCCTGCGGTGTAGGCTTCCCATTTGCTCGCTTCCATGACGATGTAGATTCCGAGTGCCGCGAGCACCGAGCCCGAGAGCACATCGGCGTCCCTTACGATGCGGCTAAGCATGCTTCCTCCCTGGAACGTTCTTGGCGGACGGCCGTCCGGCCGCACGCGAAACGAGCTGCGCAACATCCCCGAGCCTCTCGAGCCGCAAGACCTCGGCGGCGATCTGCTTCGCCCCCTCCGTGCCGACCACGGGGCCGGCATTGGCAAGGAACTTTGCCTCGATCGCCGTATCCGGCATCGGGTTGTCGACCGTGCCGGTGGCGTGCGCGATATGCGTATCGAAGCGCTTACCCGAGGTCGCCACCACCGTGCCCCTGGCCTCGTCCTTGCGCAGCGCCTCGTCGGGAGTGACCGTGATCCGGCTTCTGAGCGCAATCACCTGCGGGTCCTTGGCGCGCGCG
>JBIOVC010000598.1:0-9095 GCA_044867545.1 Hyphomicrobiaceae bacterium
AGCCAGCGTGCCGTTGTCCAGCCGCCAGTTGTCCTCAAGCCATGCCGCGTGGTTCGCGTACGGGTACAGGTAGCGCGGCTGACGTGATGACGCTGCCCGTCCTGTTCCTGCGCCCTATCGCAGCGGCTCGGGTCCCAGATGGCGGAAGGAGCTGTGCTCGTGCCAGGGGCCGAGCGGCTGGACGCGCGTCAGGTACTCCAGGCCCAGATCTGCGATCCTGGTGACGCCGAGCAGGCCCATGGTGTTGCGCACCTCGGCCTCGAGGTTCTCGAGCACCTTGTACAGCGCCGCCTCGCCGCCGGCGCCGAGCGCCCAGGCCTGCAGCCGCGCCATGCCGATAGCGCGCGCCCCGAGGCACAGTGCCTTGACGACATCGGTGCCGCGCACGAAGCCGCCGTCGATCCAGACCTCGGCCCGGTTGCCCACCGCCTCGACGATCTCCGGCAGCATGTCGAGGGTGCCGAGCCCGTGATCCAGCTCGCGCCCGCCGTGGTTGGAGATGTAGACGACCTCGATGCCGTGCTCCGTGGCGAGGCGCGCGTCGGCGGCAGTGGCGATGCCTTTCAAGATCATCGGCCCGCCCCAGGCGGACTTGATCTTCGCCATCTGCTCCCAGGTGACGGCGGCCTGGAACTCGCGGTCCTCGCCCTTGTTGCTGGCCGACGGGCGCTCGAACCGGTTCATCAGATTGCGGTCGCGGAGTCCGTAGTAGGCCGAGTCGACGGTCATGGTGAGCGCAACGTAGCCGGCCTTCCGGGCGCGCTCGAGGTGCCCCTTTATCCAATCCATGTCGCCGCGGATGTAGAGCTGGTAGGTCTTCGGCCCTGTGCTTGCGGCCGCGACCTCCTCGAGCTTGTGACGGGCCACCGAGCTCAGCATCAGCATGGTCCCGAATCGACCGGCCGCACGGCCGGCCGCCACAGCGCCCTCCGGGTGAATGAGCTGCATCGAGCCCATCGGTGCCAGGAAGATCGGCATGCGAAGGTTGTGGCCGAGGACCTTGGCGGTGCAGTCCATCTTGGAGACGTCGCGCAGCACGCGCGGCCGGAACGCGTAGCTGTCGATCGCGTAACGGTTGCGGCGCATCGTGGTCTCGGAGCCGGCCGCGCCGTTGACGTAGTCCCAGCTCGATTTCGGCAGATTGCGGTAGGCTGCCTCGGCGACTTCCTGGCTGCAGGCAATGTCGGTCATGGTGTGTGTCCCGCGCTCAATGATCGTGTGCCTGCTCTCCGACGCGCGGGTGGGCCGCGACCTTGAGCCGTACCGGAAGATCGGCGGCGATCGAGGCGAGCTCGGTCTTTGCTGCAGCTCTCGCGGCGCCTTCGGGGAGCGCGTCCTCCGCCTCATCGATCATCGCGAAGACCTCCTCCTTGGTCAGCTGACCACGGACGACCAGCGCGGCCAGCAAGCTCTTGTTGAGCAGGCTCAGCGCATCGATCCGGCCCTGCAACCGCTGCGCGAGCTCTGCCGCATTCGAGTTCTCGGCCATTGATACCCTCCCTGCTCTTCCTGCTCTTCGGTCCTGTCTGGAGGCATCCTAATCCGGGGTGATCGGAACGGGAAAGGGTCCGCGCGGTCGCTACCGTTACCGGAGCGGTGAGGGTCAGCGACGGATTCTGTTGTTCTGGCCGGCAGGGCTGCCTATGATCCGCGCGGACATCCTGATCGCTGCGCTGCGGGCAATATGCGGGCGTTTCGATCACGTGCAGCATCGCGCGCGGTCCGATCCGAAAGTCCAATCGTAGTTGAAGGAGGAAGTTGTATGCGTGCTTGGCATTGGGGGGCAACAGCGGTTGCTGCCGCCACCATTGGACTTGGCGCTTCTGGGGCGCACGCTCAGAGTCCCGCCGACTTCTACAAGGGCAAGACCGTCGAGGTCTACGTCGGCTATAGCGCCGGCGGCGGCTATGACGTCTACGGCCGGATGCTCGCCCGCTACATGGGCAAACACATCCCCGGCAACCCGACGATGGTCGTCAAGAACATGGAAGGCGCCGGCAGTCTTCGGCTTGCCAACTGGATCTACAACGCGGCGCCGAAGGACGGCACCGCCTTCGGCATCATCGGGCGCGGCGCCGCGTTCGATCCCTTGTTCGGCAACAAGGCGGCGCAGTTCGACCCCAACAAGTACAACTGGGTCGGCAGCATGAACAACGAGGTGAGCGTCTGCGTGTCCTGGAAGGACTCCGGCGTGAACAAGTTCGAGGATCTCCTCACCAAGGAACTGGTGGTTGGCGGCACCGGCCCAAGCGCCGACACCGATCAGTTCCCAAGGATCATGAACGGCGTTCTGAATACCAAGTTCAAGATCATCAGCGGCTATCCTGGAGGCAACGACGTCTCGCTTGCCATGCAGCGCGGCGAGGTGAAGGGGCGTTGCGGCTGGTCGTGGTCGAGCGTCGTTGCCACGCAGGAGCAGTGGTACAAGGACAAGACCATCAACGTCCTGGTCCAGCTGTCGCTCAACAAGCACGAGGATCTGCAGCACATCCCGCTGATCATGGACCTTGCCAAGACGTCGGAGCAAAAGCAGATCCTGCGGCTGGTGTTCGCCCGCCAGGTGATGGGCAGGCCGTTCGTTGCCCCGCCGGATATCCCGGCCGATCGGGTGGCGGCGTTGCGGAAGGCCTTCATGGACACGATGAAGGACAAAGAGTTCCTGGCGGAAGCCGAGAAGGCGAAGCTCGAGATCCAGGCCGTCAGCGGCCAGGAGCTGCAGAACGTCATCAAGGAGTCCTACGAGACCAGTCCGGATCTCGCCAAGAAGACGGCCGACTTGCTGACGGCGAAGTGAGGGCGAGCCGTCGAATACAGGAAGGCCGGCCGGTGTCATCGCACCGGCCGGCCGCCTGCTTTTTGGGCTTTCGTGACGCTGGGCGAAGCGTCGCTGCGCCTTGAATGCCTGCCGGTTTCGGGCTACTCCCTCGCTTGTCCCAAGCGGCGAGGAGAAATGCACATGGCGCGCGCCAAGATCGCGCTGATCGGCTCAGGCATGATCGGTGGAACGCTGGCTCACCTCATCGGTCTCAAGGAGCTCGGCGATGTGGTGATGTTCGATATCGCCGACGGGATCCCGCAGGGCAAGTCGCTCGATATCGCCCAGTCCGGCGCGATCGAGGGGTTTGATTCCGCGCTCAAAGGCACGAATGCCTACGCCGACATCGCCGGGGCGAACGTTTGCATCGTCACCGCGGGCGTGCCGAGAAAACCCGGCATGAGCCGAGACGATCTGCTCGGCATCAACCTCAAGGTGATGGAGCAGGTCGGGGCCGGCATCAAGAAATACGCGCCCGATGCGTTCGTGATCTGCATCACCAATCCGCTCGATGCGATGGTGTGGGCGCTGCAGCGCTGCTGCGGACTGCCAAGGCAGATGGTGGTTGGCATGGCCGGCGTGCTCGATACCGGCCGCTTCCGCAGCTTCCTTGCCGAGGAGATGGGCGTCTCGGTCGAGGACGTGTCGGCGTTCGTGCTCGGCGGCCATGGCGACGACATGGTGCCGCTGGTGCGCTACTCCACTGTTGCCGGCATTCCGCTCACCGACCTCGTGCGGCTCAAGTGGCTGAGCCAGGACCGCCTCAACCAGATCGTCGAGCGCACGCGCAAGGGCGGCGGCGAGATTGTCGCGCTGCTGAAATCCGGCTCCGCCTACTATGCGCCGGCATCGGCGGCGATCCAGATGGCCGAGAGCTATCTGAAGGACAAGAAGCGCGTGCTGCCTTGCGCGACGTATCTGAGCGGCGAGTACGGGGTCAAGGGCCTGTACGTCGGCGTTCCGGTGGTGATCGGCGCGGGCGGCGTCGAGCGGATCGTCGAGATCGACCTCAACGTGCAGGAGCGCACGATGTTCATGAAGTCGATCGAGTCGGTGAAGGGGCTGGTCGACGCCTGCGTCAAGATCGCTCCGCAGCTCGGCGCCTGAAGCCGGGTATACCGAGACCCCAGGAGCGTCGAGGAGCTGCGCATGCCGAAGCAACCGATCGAGGCGCCGCCGCTGAAGGCGGTCGGGCCCTATTCACTCGGCATTGATGCCCAGGGGCTGGTGTTCGTCTCGGGGCAGGTGCCGCTCGATCCGGCGACCGGCAAGCTCGTCGCCGGCGACATCAAGGCGCAGACCGAGCAGGTATTCGCCAACCTGAAATCGGTGCTCTCGGCTGCCGGCTGCGATCTCTCGGATGTCGTCAAGGCGACGGTGTTCCTGGCCGACATGGGCGACTTCGCGGCCATGAACGAGGTCTATGCCAAACGCATGCCGGCGCCGTTTCCGGCCCGCTCGGCTTTCGGCGTTGCGGCGCTTCCGCTCGGGGCTCGCGTCGAAATCGAGGTGATCGCTGCCGTCAAGGCGGGCGACTGGCCCACCCGGCTGACCTGAACCACGGAGCCGCCCCTCATGAACATTCACGAATACCAGGCCAAGGAGCTTTACCGGCAGTACGGCGTGCCGACTGCCGAGGGCTTTCCTGCGTTCACGGTCGAGGAGGCCGTTGCGGCTGCGCAGAAGCTTCCCGGTCCGGTCTGGGTGGTGAAGGCCCAGATCCACGCCGGCGGGCGCGGCAAGGGCACGTTCAAGGAAAAGGAAGCCGGCGACAAGGGCGGGGTGCGGCTCGCCAAATCGATCGACGAGGTCAAGGCGGCCGCGAGCCAGATGCTCGGCCGGACGCTGGTGACGGTGCAGACCGGCTCTGCCGGGCGGCCGGTCAGGCGCCTCTACATCGAGGACGGATCGCAGATCGCGCGCGAGCTCTATCTCTCGGCGCTGGTCGACCGGGCGACGTCGCGGATCGCGTTCATCGCCTCGACCGAAGGCGGCATGGACATCGAGAAGGTGGCACACGAGACGCCGGAAAAGATCGTCACGCTCTCCATCGATCCGGCGTCGGGATACTCGGCCTATCACGGCCGGAAGATCGCGTTCGCGCTCGGCCTCTCGGGGGGCGAGGTCAATCAATGCGTGGCGATGGTCGGCAAGCTCTACCGGCTGTTCGTCGAGAAGGACATGAGCCTGCTCGAGGTCAATCCGCTGGTCGTCACCAAGGACGGCAAGATCGTCTGCCTCGATGCGAAGATGAACTTCGACGACAGCGCGCTGTTCCGGCACCCGGAGATCGCCGAGCTGCGCGATCTCGACGAGGAGGATGCCAAGGAGATCGAAGCGTCCAAGTATGATCTCTCCTACGTCGCGCTCGATGGCAACATCGGCTGCATGGTCAACGGCGCGGGGCTCGCCATGGCGACCATGGACATCATCAAGCTCTACGGCGCCGAGCCCGCGAACTTCCTCGATGTCGGCGGCGGCGCGTCGAAGGAGAAGGTGACAGCGGCGTTCAAGATCATCACCGCCGATCCGAACGTAAAGGGCATCCTGGTCAACATCTTCGGCGGCATCATGCGCTGCGACATCATCGCGGAGGGCGTGATCGCCGCGGTGAAGGAAGTGGGGCTCGAGGTGCCGTTGGTGGTGCGGCTGGAAGGCACCAACGTCGAGCTCGGCAAGAAGATCCTGAACGAGAGCGGGCTCAAGGTGGTTGCGGCCGACAACCTTGCCGATGCCGCGGAGAAGATCACGGCGGCGGTCAAGAAGGCTGCCTGAGGCAGCCTGGCGTGGCGCTCTGCTTTATCCCTCGCGATCCGGCGGCGACATGATGCCGATGCCGGCGGCGGAGATCGGCTCCTTGCCCGTCAGCAGGGCACGGTAGAGTCGCTCATATTTCTCGAGGCAGACGGGCAGCGCGTACTCAGCTTCCACGTGGGTGCGGGAGGCCTTGCCGAAACTGCCGGCGCGCGCGCGGTCCTCGACGATGCTGGCCATGGCGCGGGCGAGCGCCTCAGGGTCCCGTGGCGGAACGACGAGGCCGTTCACGCCATCGATGACCGCTTCCGCATTGCCGCCGGCAGCGGTCACGACCAGAGGCAAGCCCGCCGCCATTGCCTCGAGCACGGCGTTGGACGAGCCCTCCTCGTAGGAGCAGTGCACTGCGAGATCGGAGATGCGCAGAAGCGTCGGGACGTCTGAGCGCGAGCCGAGGAAGCGCACGTGGTCGGCGATGCCCAGGTCTTGCGCCAAGGTCTGCAGCGCGGCACCGACCCCGGCGTCCCGGCCGGCGAGCAGCAGCGTCCAGTTCGGTCCGAGCCGCCCATCCATCCGGGACAGCGCCTTCAGCAGATCGCTGTGGCCTTTGTAGGCGTGCAGGTTGGCGACCATGATGATCACCAGGGCGTCGGCCTTGATGGAGAGTGCGGCGCGCGCCTTCCGGCGGTCGAGAGGCTGGTCGAACGGATCAAGGTCGATGCCGTTGCGGATCAGGCCGACGCGCTCGGGCGGTGCGCCCTCCGCGATCAACTGGCGGGCCACTGCCTCGGAGTTCGCCAGGAACACGCTGACGCGGGGATGCAGCCGGCGTTCCCAGGCGCGTGCGCCCGGGTAGCGCTTGAAGTGCGTATTGAGCCCGCGCCGGCTCATGATGATTTGCTTCACCCCGGCGAGCCGCGCCAAGGGCGTGCCGATCATGAACGGCAGCGGAAGGTAGAAGTTCACGATCCGCGGCCGATCGCGCAGAAGCTGCCAGGCAAGACGGGCGATGCCGCCCACGAGCCGCAGTCCGCGCACGATCCGCGACCGCGGAAGCGGGCCTGCCAGCGGCCCGGGACCGAGCACCTTCACGCCCGCCTGCTCGAGATCGGGAGCAAAGGCGCCCCGGTCGAGCAGGGATACGACACGCAGATCGACAGGCAGCCTCGCGACGGCAGGCGCAATCTGGGCGAGCTGGCGCTCGGTGCCGCCGACGCTGAGCGACATCGTGACCAGCAGCACGCCGGGTTTGCCGCCGGCGCCCGCCTCGGCATGATCGAGCGGCTCCCGCTCGGGGCTCCGGCGGACCGGCGGTTTTGGCATGACTGACATGAGGCTCAAATTGGAGGCGCAACGCGAGCGAGGCGCAACTCTAAGGAGGTACAGCCGTATTGGCGAATGGTTGTCACGCCCAGCGGCACATGAAAGTCACATAACCGGCCATCCTAAGGCGTTGAGTTGTCTGGCGAACTGACGAATATCGCGTTGATTCAACAACTTAAAAGACTGGACATCTTGACAATCTACGGCTAAGCCGTATATACGATGGAAGACGATGACTTCGAATGGGATGATGAAAAGGCGGCCAGGAATCTGGCTGAGCATCATGTGAGCTTCGAGGTCGCCCGCGAGGTCTTCAAGGACCCCTTCGCGATTGAATGGCAGAACTTGCGAGAACGCTATTCAGAAGATCGTTTCGCCATACTAGGGATGGTTCAAGATCGGCTTTTGTTTGTCGCTTACACCCTGCGGAATTCTCGTACCCGCATTCTTTCCGCAAGAGGAGCAGAGCCGTATGAAAAGCGCAAATACCACGAAGAAAATCAAAGCTAGCAACACATTCGACTGGAGCCGCTTCGATGCGACGACCGAGGCGCAGCGGCACAAGGCTGCGATAAGCGATCCCGATGCGCAGCCTATTACATCCACCAATGTCAAGCGGATGAAGCTCATCCCGCGAGCGAAGACTATTCGTCGCGCGCTAGGGCTGACACAAGAGGAGTTCTCCTCTCGGTTTCACATCCCGATTGGGACGCTGCGTGATTGGGAGCAGGAACGCAAACCACCAGATCAGACGGCTCGTGCATATCTGCTGGTGATCGCCTTGGAGCCTGAAGTGGTCGAAAGGGCTCTGCGTAGGCGACCAAGGTTAGCGCGGTTCCGTGAACGTCCTACCACCTAGGTAACACCTAGGATGCGTTCGCGCGGCGTTCGATCCAGCATCACCGCTGCCGCGCTTGTGCGGCCTTGGGTTAGCTCAAGGGGCGGCCGGGTCCTCCAGACCGCCGGCGGCTGGGACAGCCGGTCTGCGGTCGAGGCGCGAGGCCAGATAGGCGGCAGAGCGCATCTCGATCAGGCGGCTCGCCGTGCGCTCAAACAACACCGCACCATCGCCTGCCGGGTAGAGCTCCGCCGGCTCGGCATCGGCCGAGATGATGACGCAGACGCGGCTGTCGTAGAGCGTGTCGATCAGGTTGATGAAGCGGCGTGCCTCATTGCGCAGGCGCGGCGGCAGGCGCGGTACGCCTTCGATCAACACGGTGTGGAACGTCTGGGCGATGTGGAGGTAGTCGCGGGTGCCGAGCGGCTTCTCGCACAGATCCGAGAAGTGGAAGCGGGCGACGCCCATGGCCGCTTCGGGGACGATGAGCTTGTGTCCCTTGACCTCCAGCACCAGCGGCTCGCCCTCGAGTTGGCCGGTCAGGCGCTCGAAAGCAGCGCTGATCTGTGCTTCGGCCTTCTGATCGGCGGGTGTGAAGTAGAGGGGACGGCCGGCCAGCTTGTCGAGGCGGAAATCCTTCGCGGCTGCCAGCTCGATGACCGTCATGCGCTGCTCGATGAGGTCGATGAACGGCAGGAACAACTGGCGGTTCAGGCCGTCCCTGTAGAGACCCGAAGGGGGGACATTCGACGTGCACACGATGACGAGCTGATGCTGGAACAGGCTCCTGAAGAGCCGTCCCAGGATCATCGCGTCGGCAATGTCGGTCACGTGCAGCTCATCGAAGCACAGCAGGCGGGCGCGCTCGGCGATGCGCCGGGCGACAGCCGGGATCGGGTCGCCTTCCGTCGTCGTGCGCTGAGCGGCGATCAGGTCGTGCGTCTCGGCCATGAACTCGTGGAAGTGAACGCGCCGGCGGGGCGAGAACGCCACCTCTTCGAAGAACAGGTCCACCAGCATCGTCTTGCCGCGGCCGACGGCGCCATGAATGTAGAGCCCGTTCGGCGCCGCCGTGCCATTCGACCGGAATCTCGCAAGGAGGCCGTTGCCCGCCGGCTTCCAGTGACGGAGCCGGCGCGCCAGCTCGTCGAGCGCGCTCGCCGCGGCGAGCTGTGCGGCATCGGGCTCGATGCGGCCCGAGGCGACAAGGTGTTTGTAGCGGAGCAGGGGTCCCGACGGCATGGCCGCCCCGGCTAACGTGCAGGACGGCCTGGGTCAAGCCGCTTGGAGCCGCAGTGGGCGGCCCGGCACACCGTCCGGAAAAGACATATGCGCGCCTTTCAAACGCCGCATCCGAGACTATGT
>JBIOVC010000599.1:0-2106 GCA_044867545.1 Hyphomicrobiaceae bacterium
CGTGACGATGGCGCTGGTGGCCGAGAGCCGGCGCGCCGCCGCCAGCTCGCCCACGGCCCGGGAGACGCCCTCCGTCAGGGCATAGTCGTCGGCGCAGAGGATGATCATTGCGTGCGGCGTTCCAGGCGTTCCCCAGGCCCGGTCGCATCCGCCGCACCGGCGTGAGGGCGCTCCACCCCCAGCTCCTCGGCGACCAGAAACAGGGGCCGGCCCTTCACCTCCTCGTACATGCGGCCGAGATACTCGCCCAGCACGCCGAGCGAGATGAGCTGCACGCCGGCAAAGAACATGACCGAGATGATCAGCGACGGGAAGCCCGGCACGTCGATGCCATAGATGATGGTCTTCGTGAGGATGACCATGGCATAGCAGAACGCGAACGCCGAGACGACGAGGCCCAGGTACGACCACACCCTGAGCGGCACGGTCGAGAACGAGACGACCCCGTCGAGGGCGAAACGCGCCAGCTTGCCGAGACGCCAGCGCGAGCGGCCGGATACGCGCGGCGGCACGCTGAACGGCACGCCGACCGAGCGGAACCCCATCCACGCATAGAGCCCCTTGTTGAAGCGTACGCGCTCGCCCATGCGGTTCATGGCGTCGATGGCCTTGCGGTCGAGCAGGCGGAAGTCGCCCGCCCCGGGGGGAAGCGCCGTGCCGCTCAGCCGCCCGAACGTGGCGTAGAACAGCCGCGCCAGGACGCGGAGCAGCAGGCTGTCGGCGTCCCGGTCGATGCGCCGGCCATAGACCATGTCGGCACCCACGCGCCAGTGCCGGACGAAATCGACAATCACCTCCGGTGGATGCTGCAGGTCGGCGTCCATGAGGACGGCGGCGTCGCCGCTCGCGTAGGCGAACCCCGCCGCCGAAGCGATCTCCTTGCCGAAGTTGCGGCTGAGCGAGACCGCCTTGAGGCGCGGATCGCGCGCGTTGAGCGACCGCAGCACCTTCATGGTGCCGTCGGTGGAGCCGTCGTCGACGAAGATCGCCTCCCAGTCGAGGTCGAGGCCATCGAGCACCGGGCGCAGACGCTCCACCAGGGCGGGGATCGCGCGCTCCTCGTTGAAGCCGGGCACGATCACCGACAGCAGCGCGCGGCCACTCGGCCCTGGGTCTTCCAGGGGCGGCGTCGCGGCCGGGGCGGTCATACCGGGCGCCGTGCTCGTCACCTCGGGGATCTCCGGTGGCAGGATGCCATTTCCGCTTTGCCACGCTGCCGGGCCATGAGCAAGGCTGCAACGCCAATCCGGCTTACCGAGCGGGCAGGGTCAATCCGCCGCGGGCGCTCAGTTCGCAGCGACGATCCCCGAGTCGATCAGGCGCCGATGGAACCTCAGGATCTCGCCGCGCCGGGAGCAGGTATAGTAGCGGCCCTCGCAGAGCGCCCTGATCCAGAGGCGCTCGCGGTGAGAATCCGACAAGGGCAACCCCGCCAGCTCCAGGATCAGCCCGCCGAGGTAGGACACGTCGAGCGTCTCGTAGGCCGGCAGCGGCGGCACGGCATAGTTGACGCCCTGGACCGCATAGTAGGTGATGAAGCCGATCGAATCCGGGTCGAGCGCCACGTCCTCTGCCTCGGTCTCGCTTTTGAACCCCAGGAGCGTCCGGGTGGCCATCGGATGGTGGTCGCCGTAGTGCACGACCAGGAAGCGCTCGCGCGGGAAGCGGCGCCGCAGCTCCTTCATGAGGTGGTCGTAGTCCAGCTTGGCCAGCGACAGCCGGCGCAGGTACTCGTGCATCTCAGGGTCGGTGCCGCGGTCGCCGCCGGGCACGTCCATCTCCGGCGCGAACGTCCAGTCGTAGGGCCAGTGCGCCGACATAGTCTGGATGAAGGTGAAGAGCGGCTGCGAGCTCGACTTGAAGTGACGCCCCATCTCGTCGAGGGCGTTGTCGTAGTAGAAGCGGTCGCGCTCCTGCGGACTCTTGGCCTTCTGCGCCTTCATGTCGAAGATCTCGCGCAGCCCGATGGAGGTGTAGAACTTGTCGTTCGACACGAAGTTCCTGTGCATCGGGTAGAACACGACGTTGCGGTAGCCGCAGCGCGCCAGCGCCTGCGGCAGCGTGTCCTTGAGCCGCCCCTGCATGAAGGTCTGCACGAACTGGCGC
>JBIOVC010000600.1:0-10032 GCA_044867545.1 Hyphomicrobiaceae bacterium
TCCGCCGAACGAGTGAAGGCGCTCAGTTGTTGTACGGCTCGGTGCGGAACGTCGTCGACGCCTGGATCAGCGCCGAGCCGTTCTGCATGTTGGAAAGGTTGAGAAACGGGATCTTGCCGGCGAGCTCCCACTCGTAACAGACGGTGACCAGCACGACCGTACTCTCGGCACCCGGGTTGTAAGTCGTTCCGGCCGGCGGCAGCAGATCGCCGCCGCTGTCGATGCAGGTCGGCGTGGTGATGCTGCCGAAGCCGGTGAAGCTCTGTACGTTGACGCGCATCTTCGTGTCGCAGTCGATGTACAGCGGCACGCGCGCGCACACTTCCTGCTTGAACTGCTCGGCCGTCATCCCCGATTGCTGGGCCTGTCCGGTGCGGATCAGGCGGCCGGCCTCCTCGGTGGCGTTCTCGAGCGCGAAGGTCGTGAAAAAGAACAGGCCAACGGCGATGATGCCGAACAGCAGCATCAGGAAGGGAAGGCCGACCATGGCGAACTCGATGGCGGTCGATCCGGCCTCGTCGCGGCGCAAGGCGGCTGCGAAACCACCCGACAGATACTTCCTCCGCCACTGGAGCACGGCACGCCTCACGCAACCTGGTACGGGTCTTGAGGGGCGAATTTGCCGCCAAAGCCGTGAACTTTTCGTTGAAGTTCGTATCTTCGAGGAAAGGTAGTTAACGAGATCATTAAAAATTGCGCAGACCCGGCATGGCGCCTTGGGCCCGCTTCCGCTGGGACCCCTGGCGCGCCACAAGAATCCGCTCATGCAACACTTGGCGCCTATCAAACGCACCTTGTTCGCAGCCGAAGCGCGATTTTAGCCGTCTTTTGCTCGGTTTCACGCGCAAGATAAGGTAAACAATTGCCAACTATACTTGTAAGACATTTAGAGAGTAACTGTATTTTCCAATCAATAACCAACGGACAGAGCTGTGTTTGGCGGCGGGTGCGAGAGCAGAAAATTGCAAGATTATTTTAAGGTCTGAGGCTTACTTTCCCCGCAGTTCAGCAACGAAGTGACTCACGCTTCGGAATGGACTGGCCAAGCATCGGCCGAATCTACTGTCAATTGGGAGAGCCGAAAATGAAGAATCTGATTACCCGCTTTGCGAAGTGCGAGTCCGGCGCCACGGCCATCGAGTATGGCCTGATCGCCGCGCTTATCGCTGTCGGCATCATCACCGCTGCTAGCCAGCTTGGTGAGCAGATCAGTGATACGTTCGACTACATCAAGGGCGAGATGGCCGCTGCCTCGGTGAAGTAGTCCCGCACTTGCTGCCGGCCATGCCGGCGACTGAAGCGAGCCGCCCGGCTTCGACGAGCCGGGCGGTTTTGCTCACTTGGCGGGCCGGCGATGGCAGCGACGCATTGCTAACCGTCGAACAAGTCTCGGTGCCTCCGGCGACTTTGGGTTCGGCGGCCGTTAACGCGTCCTGCCTAGACTCCATCTTCACGGCACAAGACTGCCGCATCGGCAAGGGTTCGGGGCGTCATGCTAGGCAGGATCAAGGCTTCATTCGATCGGTTCCGCAGGGACCGTCGGGGGACGGTGGCGATCGAATATGGGCTTATCGCAACCCTCATCTGCGTTGCCATCATCCTGGCTGTGAGTTCGGTTGGCGACCAGCTCGCCATCATATTCCAGAACATCGAAACCGAATTCGACAACGCCCCGAAGCCCTAACCTGAGACGGAAGGCGAGCAGCACACCCGACTTAAGGCTCCCTTCACGGACGGAAGGCACACTGCTCACCATCATCGGGGAGATAGGCTTTCATGCTGGAATATCCGCTGCTGCTGGTGTTCCCCTTGGCCATGGCCGTTGGCGGGCTGATGGACCTGCTGACGATGACGATCCCGAACCGGGTATCGCTGGCGCTCGTTGCCGCCTTCCTTCCCGCCGCCCTGCTCACGGGCATGCCGTGGCCGGCTTTCTTCGATCACGTCCTGGCCGGCGCCGCCATGCTCGTGGTCGGTATTCTGATGTTCGCGCGCGGCTGGCTCGGCGGCGGTGACGCCAAGCTGTTGGCCGCGGCGTCGCTGTGGTTCGGCGTCGAGAATCTGGTTGCCTACCTCGTTCTGGTTGCGTTCCTGGGCGGCGTCCTCGCCATAGCCATTCTGAGCTACCGCAGGTTCGTCCCGCCGCTCTGGATCGCGCGGCCTGCATGGGCCGTGCGGTTGCACGACCGCAAGAGCGGCATGCCGTACGGGGTGGCGCTTGCCGCTGCCGCCCTGTGGCTCTATCCGTCCACGGCCTGGTTCACCGCTGCCGCCGGCTGAACCCGGCAGATCGCGCCCACCGGTACGCCCGCGACACCATTGGCGAGCGCCCGCGCCAAGTTACGACGGCGATTAACTCGGCGTTGAGAATTGTCACGCAGTCTGGCTGCAAATCGCACACGAGATCGATTTGCGAACGGGAGTCGTCGTCTGATGAGAAGAGCCCAGGTGATCGTCATCGGCATTGCGCTCGGTGCCGGCTTGCTCGCGTTCTTCGGCATGCGCACGTTGACGCGGGCGCCCAAAACGGTGATCCAGTCGGAGCGGGTCGATGCCACCCAGGTGCTCGTCGCGCGCACCGATATCGGCCTCGGGCAGTTGGCGAACGCCGAGAGCTTCCGCTGGCAGGATTGGCCCAAGGAGGGTCTCAATCCGAGCTTCGTCACGGCCTCCAGCAAGCCGGGTGCGATACAGGACTTCACCGGTGCGGTTGCGCGCGTACCGCTGCTCGCCGGCGAGCCGATCACCGCGACAAAGCTGGTCAAGCCCGGTTCGGGCGGCGTGCTCGCGGCAATTCTTCCGGCCGGCATGCGGGCAGTCTCGACCAAGATCACCGAGCAGTCCGCCGTCGCCAAGCTGATTCTCCCCAATGATCGCGTCGACGTCATCCTTACGCAGCGCCGTCGCGGCGATGGCGGGGAGGTGGCTGTAGCCGAGACCATCCTGCGCGATGTTCGCGTGCTCGCCATCGGTCAGCAGATCGAGGCCAAGGAAGGCCGCAAGAACGCCGAAGGCAACGTCGCCACGCTGCAGCTCAATGCGCGCCAGGCGGAGGTGCTCGCAGAGGCGAATTCGAAGGGCGAAGTCTCGCTTTCGCTGAGAAGCCTCGTCGCCGATACCCGCGAGCCGGACGGCGTCGCTCGCATCGTGCGTCTGCGAAACTGAAGTCGCCTGCGTCACCAGTTTCGCGTGCGTTGCGAGTTTCTTTTCAGTTCGAGTGCACCCGATCGAGGTAGCTCGTCCAGAAGGCTTGAACCATGCGGAACTTTGTGAGCCGGGCCCGCGCTGTTACCGGTATCGTTGGGCTGGCGGCGGCTGTGATTGTTGCCGGCGCCGTGCCGGGGGCTCATGCCGGGGGCGACAGGGCAGCGGGAGCGCTGCCCTTGCCCGCCTCCGTCGAAACCCAGCACCACTCGATGCTGCGCATCCGCGCCGGCGATCCGCTGCCGCAGACCCGCTCTGTCGCCGTCGGCCGCAACAAGTCGATGCTGGTCGAGCTGCCGCGCGAATTGCGCGACGTCGTCGTTTCCAACCCCGAGATCATGGATGCAGTGCTGCAGAGCTCGAACCGCGTCTACCTGATCGGCAAGAAGACCGGCCAGTCGAATGCGTTCTTCTTCGACGCCAACGGCCAGCAGATCCTGACGCTCGAGGTGCTGGTCGAGCTCGATACGACGCCGCTCGATCAGATGCTGAGCCGCCTGCTGCCCGGCTCCAACATCCGTTCCGAGATACTGAACGACACCATCATCCTAACCGGCAGTGTCAGGAACCCGATCGATTCCACACGCGCCGCCGACATCGCCTCCCGCTATGTCGTCTCACCGAACCCCGAGACCGACGGCAGGCAGCGCCTGAAGGTCATCAACATGCTGGCGGTGGAGGGCGAAGACCAGGTGATGCTGCGCGTCACCGTGGCGGAGGTCCAGAGGTCGGCGCTGAAGCAGTTCGGCATCAATCTTGGCGCACTCGCTACGGCCGGCACATTTCAAACCGCCCTGCTGACTGAGAATGCGCTGCCGCTGACGGCTGCAGCCGGTCTCGGCACGCTGCCGACGGTCGCCATCCCGACTATCGGGGCGACGGCGGGCAATTTGAGACTTTTTAACACCGGCCCCACCAACCCCGCACTAGCTCCCTACGGCAACTCGGGAATCGATGGACACTGGGGCAACGGCAACAACCAGCTCGCCTATGCCATTCGCGCGCTTGAGCGCGACGGTCTCATCAGAACCCTGGCCGAGCCCAACCTCACCGCCGTCTCCGGCGAGCCGGCAAGCTTCCTTGCCGGCGGCGAGTATCCGATCCCGGTCGTCGACAATCAGGGCCAGCTCTCCGTCACCTACAAGAAGTTCGGAGTCGAGCTCGTCTTCACGCCGATCGTGCTGAGCGAAGGGCGCATCAGCCTGAAGATCGAGACCGGTGTCAGCGAGCTGAGCAATATCGGCGCCGTCACCCTGTCGGGCTTCCAGATACCGGCCCTCAAGCGGCGCGATGCAAAATCGACTGTGGAGTTGCCCTCGGGGGGCTCGCTCGCCCTCGCCGGCCTGATCAACGACGACGTCCGCCAGAACATCGACGGTTTCCCGGGCCTGAAGGACGTCCCGATCCTCGGCACCCTTTTCCGCAGCCGCGACTTCATCCGCCAGGAGACCGAGCTGGTGGTGATCGTGACCCCCTACACCGTGCGGCCGACCGCCCGGCAGAACCTTGCACGTCCTGACGATGGCCTGGCGCCCGCCACCGATCGGCAGGCCAACTTCCTCGGTCACCTGAACCGGATCTACGGCGGCGGCGGTCCGCTGCCCGACGGCGGTCTCAAGGGCGACTACGGCTTCATCGTCGAATGATTGGAGAGACGACAATGCGGTTGCCGACTGAAGAGCGTTTCCTGCGGCCGCTCGCTGCCGCCGCGACGCTGGCGCTGCTGCTCGCCGGCTGCTATCCGCGCGACCCCGGTGCCCACGTCGCCGGCTGGAGCATGGTCGACCCCTCCGAGCGCCATCCGATCATCGTCACCCAGCAGCCGGCGGTCATCTCGCTGCGCGTCGCTCGCGGCGCCTATGGGTTGACGCCGGCTCAGCGCGCTCAGGCGATCAGCTTCATCGAGCGCTACCGCGCGACCGACGCAGGCAACGGCAAGCTCGTCATTCAGACGCCGAGCGGCGCCTCCAACGAGGTCTCCGCCATGCACGCGGCCGCCGAGCTGCGCCATCTGATGGCCGAGATGGGCTTCGATCAAACCTCGGTCGCGGTCGAGACCTATCCGGCCGGCCGCGATCATCAGCCGCCGGTGCGCGTTTCCCACCTGCGCTTCTTCGCCGAGGGGCCGAAGTGCGGCGACTGGCCGGCCAACCTTGCCGACAGCTCGTCCGGCCTCAACTACGCGAATTTCGGCTGCGCCAATCAGCGCAACTTCGCGGCAATGGTCGCCAACCCGGCCGACCTGCTGGTGCCGCGCACCCAGACGCCGGCCTCCAGCGAGAGGCGCGACTCCCAGTGGGACAAGTACGTCAGGGGCGAGTCGACGATCTCCAAGAAGCAGGAAGACGAGCGGGTCAAGGGCGGCGCGGTTTCCAACTGAGGACAGGGACGTCATGACCAAGCAAGGATTTGAGGACGGGTCGGCCGCGAGGGCGCTGGCGCCTTTCGAGGCGCACGCCCATGAGCCCTCCGATGACGGTGCTGCCCGCGCCAGGCCGATCCCTCGGATCTCGATCGATGCGTTCTGCGAGGACGCCGCAACCGCAGACGTCGTTCAGATCTCGGGCGAGGATCGCCGGCTGGCAAAGGTGCACCTCAACGTGCACATGGGCGGCATCGCCGCAGCCATCTCGCACTATCAGCAAAACCCGACCCCGAACCTCATCATCGTCGAGTCGACGTTGCCGCGCAGCGAGATGCTGGCCAATCTGGACCAGCTTGCCGAGAGCTGCGATTCCGGCACGAAAGTCCTCATCGTCGGCGCAGCGAACGACGTCATCCTCTACCGCGAGCTGCTGAAGCGAGGCGTCAGCGAATACCTGATCGCGCCGCTCTCGCCGGGCGATCTGATGGAGAGCATCTCCAACCTCTATAACGACCCCGAAGCGGCCCCCATTGGTCACGTGCTGGCGTTCATCGGCGCCAAGGGCGGTGTCGGCTCCTCGACCGTGTGCCACAACGCCGCCTGGACAATGTCGGAGGTGCTGAAGACGGACGTCGTCATCGCCGATCTCGACCTTGCCTTCGGCACGACGGGGCTGGATTTCAATCAGGATCCCGTGCAGGGCATCGCCGACGCGCTTTCGAGCCCCGAGCGGCTGGACGAGATGCTTCTCGACCGGTTGCTGACGAAATGCACCGACCACCTGAGCATCTTTGCCGCGCCGGTCGTGCTCGACCGCGACTTCGAGCTCTCCGCCGAAGCGTGCGACTCGGTGATCGATGTCGTCCGGCAGAACGTCCCCTATCTCGCCGTCGACCTGCCGCACACCTGGACACCCTGGTGCAAGCGCATCCTGCTCGACGCCGATGAGGTGGTCATAACTGCCATCCCCGACCTCGCCAATCTGCGCAACGCCAAGAACGTCATCGACCTGCTGAAGCAATCCCGCGCCAACGACGGACCGCCATTGCTGGTCGTCAACATGGTCGGCTTGCCGAAGCGCCAGGAGATCAGCGTCAAGGAGTTCTGCCAGAGCCTAGAGCTGCAGCCGGCCGCGGTGATCGAGTACGACGGCGATTCCTTCAGCAACGCCGCTACCAACGGGCAGATGGTCGAGGAGATGAATAAGAAGGCGAAGTCGGTCGCTCAGTTCCGCGACATCGCCATGGCGCTGGCGCACCGCAAGGACATGAAGGTCGAGCCGAAGAAGTCGGCGCTCGCTCCGCTGCTCCAGAAACTGAAGCTCAAGCGGTAGGAACTCGTCAATCATGTTCGGCAGGCGAACCAACGACCCCGCAGCGCCGCACAAGGCTCTGCCGCAGCAGCCGACGCCGGCGACCATGCCGCGCGTCGCCGCGGAGCCAAAACCGGCAACACCCGCTCCGGTCGCCGCGTCGCGCTCTGCCGAGCCGCAGGTCGAAACTCAGCGCCGGCATTCCGAGGAGTACTACGACGTCAAGACGACGGTCTTCAATGCGCTGATCGACACGATCGACCTGACGCAGCTCGCCAAGCTCGACGCCACCGCGGCGCGCGAGGAGATCCGCGACATCGTCAGCGAGATCATCCAGATCAAGAACGTCGTCATGTCGATCGCCGAGCAGGAGGAGCTGCTCGAGGACATCTGCAACGACGTGCTGGGCTACGGGCCGCTCGAGCCGCTTCTTGCACGCGACGACATCGCCGACATCATGGTCAACGGCGCCGGCACGACCTACATAGAGGTCGCCGGCAAGGTGCAGAGGACTGGCGTCCGATTTGCCGACAACTCGCAGTTGATGAACATCTGTCAGCGCATCGTCAGCCAGGTCGGCCGTCGCGTCGACGAGTCGAGCCCGATCTGCGACGCGCGCCTGCCCGACGGGTCGCGCGTCAACGTCATCGCGCCGCCTCTGGCGATCGACGGTCCGGCACTCACCATCCGCAAATTCAAGCGCGACCGGCTGAAGATGGAGCAGCTCGTCAACTACGGGTCGATCTCGCCGGCCGGCAAGACCATTCTCGAGATCATCAGCCGTGTCCGCTGCAACATCATCGTCTCAGGAGGAACGGGGTCCGGTAAGACGACGCTGCTCAATTGCCTGTCGAGCTGCGTCGACGACGACGAGCGCATCATCACCTGCGAGGACTCGGCCGAGCTTCAGCTGCAGCAGCCCCACGTGGTGAGACTTGAGACTCGCCCGCCGAACCTGGAAGGAGAGGGCCAGATCACGATGCGCGACCTGGTCAGGAACTGCCTTCGAATGCGTCCCGAGCGGATCATCGTCGGCGAGGTTCGCGGCCCGGAAGCCTTCGACCTTCTGCAGGCGATGAACACCGGCCACGACGGCTCGATGGGCACGCTGCACGCCAACTCGCCCCGCGAAGCCATCAGCCGTATGGAATCGATGATCATGATGGGTGGGTTCCAGCTCCCCACCAAGACCATCCGCGAGATGATCACGGGCTCGATCGACATCATCGTCCAGGCCGCCCGCCTCCGTGACGGCAGCCGCAAGATCACACACATCACCGAGGTTCTGGGCATGGAGGGCGACGTCGTCACGCTCCAGAACATCATCGTGTTCGACATCACCGGCGAGGACGGACACGGCAAGATCATCGGCCGCCACCGGTCAACCGGCATTGCCCGGCCGCGCTTCTGGGAGCGCGCCGAGTATTTCGGCGAGACCGACCGCCTCGCCAAGGCGCTGGCCGACGCCGAGGTGCGCGATGCGCACGGCAACCCGCTCGGGGAAACCAATGGCTGAGCTTGATCCTGCACTGATCGAGATCGCCACCATGCTGCTTGGCACGGTCGCCGTGGCGGCCGTCGTCTACGCACTCGTCTACCCGTTCCTCTCGGGCGAGAGGCGGGTCGAGGAGCGCCTTCAGGGCGCGACAGAGAACCGTGCCAGGGCTGCCGCCCGCAAGGCCCAGACCGACCAGGGCGCCAGCCGGAGAAAGGCGGTTGCTGACACGCTGAAGGACCTCGAGTCGCGTCAGCGGACGAGCCAGCGCCCCTCCCTCCGCTTGCGCCTGGAGCGCGCTGGCCTCGACATCTCCACCAATGCCTATTGGGCAATGAGCATCCTCGCCGGCATTGGCCTGGGCGTTGCCGTCTTCCTGTTGATGCCGAACGCTCCGCCGATCGTGCCGGCGGTAGTGGCTTTCATCGGTGCATTCGGCCTGCCGCGTTGGCTCGTGAACAAGTTCACCAAGCGGCGCCAGACCAAGTTCCTGGACGAGTTCGCCAACGCAATCGATGTCATCGTCCGCGGCGTCAAGTCAGGCCTGCCTTTGAACGAATGCCTGGCGATCATTGCGCGCGAGAGCCCCTCGCCGGTGCGCGAGGAGTTCATCGACATCGTGGAGCAGCAGCGCGTCGGCATCCCGCTCAACGAATGCTTCGGGCGTATGATGGCGCGCGTACCCCTGCCGGAGGTCAAGTTCTTCGTCATTGTGATCGGCATTCAGCAACAGGCCGGCGGCAACCTGTCCGAGGCGTTGGGCAACCTCTCCACCGTGCTGCGTGACCGCCGAAGGTTGCAGGCAAAGGTTTCGGCGCTTTCGGCGGAGGCCAAGGCGTCGGCGATGGTGCTCGGCGCGCTGCCGCCGATGGTCGCCATCATGGTCTACATGACCACGCCGAAATACATCGCCATCCTGTGGACCACCAAGGCCGGCATGTTCCTGCTCGGCTGCGGCGCCGTCTGGATGACGATCGGCATCCTGGTCATGCGCAAGATGATCAACTTCAAGTACTGAGGTCCGATGCTCGACTTCATCGACATGGTGCTCAATCCGCAGCTGATCGTGATGGCGCTTGCCTCGATCGCCGCGTTCGCGACCGTTCTCACCATAGCCATGCCTGCCCTGCAGCGCGATCGCACCAACCAGCGCATGAAGGTGATGGCGCTCGAGCGCGACAAGCTTCGGGCGGCCCGCCTCGCCGAGGTGAGAGGCAAGGATGGTCAGGGCAAGCTGCGTCAGGCCCCGAAGGGGTTCATGCAGCACCTCGTCGACTTGCTCGACTTGCGTTCGAAGTTCGAGACCGACGAATTGAGGGCCAAGCTCAAGATGGCGGGTCTCAGAGGCCAGCCGCCGCTCATCGCCTACATGTTTTTCCGCGTCGTGATGCCTCCAATCGTCACGCTGACCACTCTGTTCTACCTTTTCGTGGCGATGCCCCATTTGACCTATCCGCCGATCCTCAAGGTCATGATGGCAGTGGGCGCCGGCTTCCTCGGCTTCTATCTGCCCAACATGTTCCTGCAAAATCTGGTTCAGCGCCGACAGCAGTCGATCAAGAGCTCATTCCCCGATGCGCTGGATATGCTGCTCATCTGCGTGCAGGCGGGCATGTCGATCGAGGCGGCATTCGGCAAGGTGTCGAAGGAGATTGG
>JBIOVC010000601.1:0-4524 GCA_044867545.1 Hyphomicrobiaceae bacterium
TCGGGCTCGGCAATCCCGGGGAGAAGTACGCCCGCCATCGGCACAACGTCGGCTTCATGGCCGTCGAGCGGATCGCCGATCGCGCCGGCTTCACGCCCTGGAAGCGCAAGTTCCGCGGCCTCGTCGCCGAAGGCGAGCTTTTGGGCACGCGCGTGCTGCTGCTGAAGCCTCAGACCTACATGAACGACAGCGGCGAGTCGGTCGGCGAGGCCCAGCGCTACCTGAAGATCAAGGAGGACGACATCATCGTCTTCCACGACGAGATCGACCTGGCGCCCGGGCGCCTCAAGGTGAAGGCCGGCGGCGGCAACGCCGGCCACAACGGGCTGCGCTCGCTCTCCGCCCACATCAGCAACGATTACGTGCGGGTGCGGATCGGCGTCGGCCACCCCGGCCACAAGGACGCCGTCCAGCACTACGTGCTGCGAGACTTCGCCAAGGCCGATCATGAATGGCTGGAGCCGCTGCTCGACGCCCTCGCCGACGCGGCGGGGCGTCTCGCCAAGGGCGACAACGCCCGCTTCCTGAGCGACGTCGCACTTGCCTTGAAGGCATCGGAGGATCCGGTCAAACCGGCCGCGCGGCCCGCACCGGCGCGCCCGCCCGCAAAGGATGCGGCAAAGGCGGCAAAGTCTGAAAGTGCAATAGCCCGCAGTCTCAAGAAATGGCTGACAGGCGGCAAGACTTAGCCGCCATCAGCGACGGAAAGTACGGGGAGGAATGTCATGCTCAGCGCCATCGCCCGGCATCGCCTGCCGGCAGCTGCCGCCGCGGTGCTTCTCGGCTCTGCGCTCATCACGGCCTGTACTGCCGAGTCGGAAACCGAGCGCGGCAAGTACCTCGTAGGCGTGAGCGGCTGCAACGACTGCCACACTCCGGGATACTTCTTCGGCAAGCCGGATATGAAGCGCTACCTCGGTGGGTCGGAGGTCGGATTCGAGATTCCCGGTCTCGGCGTCTTTCATGGGCCCAATCTGACCCCCGACAAGGAGACCGGGCTCGGCGCATGGACCGATCAGCAGATCGTTGTGGCCTTGCGCACGGGCACCCGGCCGGACGGCCGCATCCTTGCCCCGATCATGCCGTGGCGCGCCTTCGCCAGCCTGACCGATGCCGATGCAAAGGCGATCGCTGTCTATCTCAAGAGCCTGCCGCCGGTCCGCAACAAGGTGCCAGGGCCGTTCGCCTCGACTGACAGCGCCACATCCTTCGTCATGAAGATCGTTCCGCCCCAGACGAAGTAGCGCGCCTCCGCGCCTTGAGACCGAGACACATCGGGCCGGCCTGCCGCCGTCTCGCGGAGGGGTGGAAACTCCTCTAGAATTCCGGCAGGCGTCGACATCCCCACTTCCCGGCCCATTCCCCGTTCATGATCACCGATCCCTGGTTCTATGCCCTGGCGATCCCCGCGATCTGCCTCACCGGGCTTGCCAAGGGCGGCTTTCTCGCCGGCATCGGCGGGCTGTCGGTGCCGCTGATGAGCCTCGCCATCTCGCCGGTGCAGGCGGCCGCGATCATGCTGCCGATCCTGATCGCCATGGATTGGATCGGGGTGTGGGCCTACTGGCGCCAGTGGAGCGCGGCGAACCTCAGGATCATGCTGCCCGCCGCCGTCCTCGGCGTAGGCATCGGCTGGGCTACCGCCGCCTTCGTCTCCGAATCGCACGTGCGCCTGCTGGTCGGCTTGATCGGGCTCGTCTTCACGCTCGACCACTGGCTTCAGCTGCGGCCGAAGGCTGCGGCACCCGGACCGAGCCGGGCGAAGGGCAGCTTCTGGGCTGTGCTGGTCGGCTTCACCAGCTTTGTCAGCCACAGCGGCGGGCCGCCCTACGCGGTCTACATGCTGCCGCAGCGGCTGAGGAATTCGATCTACGCGGGCACCTCGATCATGCTGTTCAGCACTGTCAACCTGATCAAGGTGCCGCCCTACCTGATGCTCGGCCAGTTCACGCCGGAGACCTTGAAGACGACAGCCGCGCTCGTGCCCCTGGCGCCAATCGCCATGCTGGTCGGAATCCTGCTCACCCGCCGCGTGCGGCAGGAGCCGTTCTACCGGATCGCCTACGCCTGCCTGTTCCTGGTCTCGCTGAAGCTCATTGCCGACGGCCTCGGCCTCGGCTGAGGACGAGTGCTCCCACCTAGAGCGCGAACCAGGGCACCATCAGCAGCAATACCAGCACCGTCCAGAGGAGGGCGCTCTCGATCTGCGATTGCGTCATGGCCAACACCTGTCGAACGAAAGGCAACGGCCGACTGCACTGACCATAGTTTACACCCGTGCGGTGACCACACAACCCGCAACGTCCGGCGATACCCACACCCGTCGTTGCGGCGAAATTGGCCCAGCCTGCGGCCCTGGCGAGGGTTCCCGATTGCCCGGCCATGTGCACTCAGATAGCGTTTTGACACCCTCCAAAAGCCGCGAGCGTCACGCCATGTCGGTCAATCCTTTCGAGCAGAACCTCGACAAGTGCGCGGCCAACTACCAGCCGCTCACCCCCCTGACCCTGCTGTCGCGCGCTGCCGCCGTGTTTCCGGACCACACCGCTGTGATCCACGGTCGCCGGCGGACCTCCTACAGGGACTTCTACCGCCGGAGCTGCCGGCTCGCTTCCGCGCTCGCCGCCGCCGGCGTCGGTCCGGGCGACACCGTCACCGTGATGCTCGCCAACACCCCGCCGATGCTCGAAGCCCACCAGGGCGTGCCGATGACCGGTGCCGTGCTGCACTCGCTGAACACCCGGCTCGATGCCGCGGTCATCGCCTTCCAGCTCGACCACGCCAATAGCAAGGTGCTGATCACCGACCGCGAGTTCAGCGCCACCATGCGCGCGGCACTGGACAAGGCGAAGGTGTGCCCGCTCGTCATCGACTACGACGATCCCGAGTTCCCGCAGACCGGCGACCGGCTGGGTAGCATCGACTACGAGGCGCTCCTGGCGAAGGGCGATCCGGAGTTCCAATGGCGCATGCCGCCTGACGAGTGGGAGGCGATCGCGCTCAACTACACCTCCGGCACGACCGGCAACCCGAAGGGCGTCGTCTGCCATCACCGCGGCGCGGCGCTGATGTGCTACGCCAACGTGCTGGCCGCCGGCATGGGCAGGCATCCCGTCTACCTGTGGACGCTGCCGATGTTCCACTGCAACGGCTGGTGCTTCCCCTGGACGCTCGCCTCCGTCGCCGGCACCCACGTTTGCCTACGCTGGGTCCGGGCCAAAGCCATGTTCGACGCCATCGCCGAGCACAAGGTGACCCACCTCTGCGGCGCGCCGATCGTGATGGCGACGCTGCTCAATGCAAAGTCCGAGGAGAAGCGCGCGTTCGATCACAAGGTCGAGTTCGTCACTGCCGCCGCGCCGCCGCCCGAATCCGTGCTTGCCGCCATGGCGGAAGCGGGTTTCAACGTCACCCACGTCTATGGGCTGACCGAGGTCTACGGGCCCGCTGTCGTCAACGAGTGGCATGGCGAGTGGGACGCGCTCGACGCGGCCGGGCGCGCGGCGAAGAAGGCGCGCCAGGGCGTGCGCTACGCCGCGCTCGAGGACCTGACCGTCATGGACCCGAAAACCATGACGCGCGTGCCGGCCGACGGCGCCACACTCGGCGAGGTCATGTTCCGCGGCAACATCGTCATGAAGGGCTACCTGAAGAACCCTGAGGCGACGGCGGAGGCCTTCGCCGGCGGTTGGTTCCATTCAGGCGACCTCGGCGTGCTCTATCCCGACGGCTACATCCAGCTCAAAGACCGCTCCAAGGACATCATCATCTCAGGCGGCGAGAACATCTCCTCGATCGAGGTCGAGGACGCGCTTTACAGGCACCCGGCCGTCGCCTATGCGGCGGTGGTCGCCAAGCCCGACGAGAAGTGGGGCGAGACGCCGTGCGCCTTCGTGGAATTGAAGCCGGGCGCGAGTGCGACCAAGGAGGAGATCATCGCCCACTGCCGCGACCGGCTTGCCCCCTACAAGTGCCCGCGCTTCGTCGTGTTTGCCGACATCCCCAAGACCTCGACCGGCAAGATTCAGAAGTTCCTGCTGCGCGAGATGGCGAAGGGGGTGTGAGATATGTCATCGGCAGACCCGTTTGAGGTTCTGCGCGCGAAGGGATTTCAGGTCGAATTCTATTCACACGCGCGGGCGATACTGCTCAGCGATTTCGCCGAGCCCATGAATGATCTTGTGGACGTGCTTGGCAACGTCACCGTGCCGATCGAGGAGATTGTCGCATCCGGCGGCGGTGAGGCCAAAGGCACGCAGCGGTTGCGAAGAGCGCTTGTCGATAGGGGCTGGCGCAAAGGACGCTTCACGATCGTCAAGAGGATCAATGACGTCGAGAAAGAGAGCATTACTCACGAGATCGATCATGTTAGCAGCACTAACAACGGCACACTCGCCCTGGAAATCGAGTGGAACAACAAGGACCCCTTCTTCGACCGCGACTTGGAGAACTTCAAGAGGCTGCACGCGGAAGGGGCGATCTCGGCCGGCGTGCTCATTACGCGAGGCAAGTCACTTCAAGCCG
>JBIOVC010000602.1:0-2475 GCA_044867545.1 Hyphomicrobiaceae bacterium
TCTCGGATGCGCTGGCTGATGGCCCCTGGTGTCAGCGCCATCATGGACGCCGCGTCGCGCATCCGCCCGGTTCGAGCGACGACGACGAAGGTGTGCAGCAGCGTGAGCGGGACGGCCATTCTTGATGTTTAGCACAGCTAAACATCAATCGAGGAACCATCGTTTGCCGGAGCTGAGCTGGCACGGGAGGTTTGGGAAGGATCGAGGGAGCGTCATGCGCCGAACGGGACCGCAGTCGTCGTCAATCTTGCCATGGCTGGTCGTCGGCTTCGGCTTTCTGGCGCTCGCGCTTGCCTTCTCGGCGCGCGCCACGCTCGGGCTGGTCATGCCGATATGGGGGCAGGAGCTCGGCTGGTCCCGCAGCTTCGTTTCCGGCGTGGCGGCGACAGCGTTGCTCGTGATGGCGGCAGTCGCCCCCTTTGCCGGGCGCTTCATCGACCGGCAAGGCGTGCGAGTGACCTTGACCGTCGGCCTTGCCCTTCTCAGTGCAGGATGCCTCGCCGTCTCGGCAACCAGCAATGCGTTCGTGTTCCTGGTCGCGTTCGGCGGCATATCGGCCATCGGCTTCGGCATCGTCGCAACCCATGTCGTCTCAACCGCCATCGCGCGCCTGTTCGAGGCAAACCGAGGGCTGGCGACCGGCATCGCGACTTCAGGGGCGACCGGCGGGCAGTTCCTGATCGTCCCCCTTATCGCGGTCGTACTGGCGACGTTCAGTTGGCGATGGAGTTTTCTTGCGGTTGGTATCAGCTCTCTCGCGTTGATCCCGCTCCTGTGGTGGGCTCTGGCCGAAAAAGGCGCTGCTTCCGCTGACCCGTCCCGGCCAACCCCGGCTTCGTCCCTTGCGGCGGACGTCGCCTTCATAGTCAGGAAGCCGGCATTCCACATCCTGTTCTGGAGCTTCCTGCTGTGCGGCTATACGACTGCAGGCGTCATTGAAACGCATTTTTTGCCCTATGCCTCGTTCTGCGGCTTCGGTCCGGTTCCAAGCGCCGCAGCCTATGGAACGCTGTCGGCGGTCAACATGCTCGGCATGATCGGAGCTGGCTGGCTGACGGACCGTACGAACCGTGTCGTGCTGCTGGGCTCAATCTACATTGTGCGGGGGCTGACGTTCCTCGTCCTCATGAACGTCGGGGCCGCCTACGACATGCTGGTGGCGTTCGCGGCGCTGTTCGGCGCGGTCGACTATGCGACCGTGCCGGTCACCGCGAGCCTTGTCGCCAGCCATCTCGGTCTGCGTGTCATGGGGCTGTCGATGGGCCTGATCTCGGCGGGCCATTCTATCGGTGCTGCGGCCGGGGCATTCCTCGGCGGCTATCTCTTCGACCTCACCATGCAATACGAGTGGGTATGGATCAGCTCGCTCGCGCTGGCGATCGGCGCCGGCCTGATGGTCTTCGCGCTGAAAGACCGCTCGACAGAGGCCGTCGCAAACGCGTGAGCGGTCTATCCCGCCCGCGCCGCCTTCGCCTTTGCGATCGTCTGCCAGATATGCTCGGGTGTTGCCGGCATCTCGACGTGCTTCACGCCATAGACCGAGAGCGCATCGACGAGCGCGTTGGCGGTGGCAGGCATGGCGCCGACGCTGCCGGCTTCGCCCGCGCCCTTGCAGCCGAGCGGGTTGGTCTTGGTCGGCACCGGGTTGCTCTTGACGTCGATGTGGCTGAAGGTGTGGGCGCGGGGCATCGCATAGTCCATGAACGAGCCGGTCAAGAGCTGCCCGCTCTCCGGATCGAACCGGATGTCCTCCATCAGGATCTGGCCGACGCCCTGCGCCACCCCGCCGTGGATCTGCCCCTTGAGCAGCAGCGGATTGAGCACCGTGCCGACGTCGTCGATCACCGTGTAGCGCACGATCTCCACCTCGCCGGTCTCTTCGTCGATCTCGAGCTCGCAGACGTGGCAGCCGTTGGGGAAGTTGGTGTGATCGTTGCGGTAGACCGTGCTGGCGATCAGCCCCGGCTCCATGTCCGCCGGCAGGTTCTTGGGGTTCATCGCGGCGCGGGCCACCTCGCCGATGGTCAGGCTGCGATTGGTCTTGCGGCTGCGGAACACGCCGGCGGCGAACTCGACGTCGTCGACCCCCAGCATCTGGGCCGCGATCTGCTTGCCTTTATCGACGATCTTGGCCGAGGCGTTGTGCAGCGCTGATCCGCCGATCGTGGCGCTGCGCGAGCCGCCGGTGCCCTCGCCGAAGGACACGGCGTCCGTATCTCCGGCGATGTAGTGCACATCGCTCGGATCGACGCCGAGCCGATCGCAGACGAGCTGCTTGAATGTCGTCTCGTGGCCCTGGCCCTGCGAGACCGAGCCGCAGAGCACCGTCACCGTGCCCGAGCGGTCGAAGCGGATCTCGGCGCCCTCGAGGCCGGGACCGGCGGCACGCTCGATCGTGAACGACAGACCGATGCCGCGCAGCTTGCCGCGGGCCTTGGCTTCCTTGCGGCGGGCCTCGAAGCCGGCGTAGTCCGA
>JBIOVC010000603.1:0-2556 GCA_044867545.1 Hyphomicrobiaceae bacterium
TCGAGTAGCCGGTGAGCGACAGCCCCATCACGCCGTGGTCGAGCACCGAGTTGCGCTTGACGGCGGCGATCACGCCGGCGGGGATGCCGAGGAGAAGTGCGAACAGGATGGCGGCGGCGCTCAGCTCTAGCGTCGCCGGGAACAGCGCACGGAACTCGGACAGCACCGGCACATGGGTGATGATCGAGCGGCCGAAGTCGCCTTGCAGCAGCCGCCCGAGATAGATCACGTATTGGACGAGGATCGGCCGGTCGAAGCCGTACTCGCGCCGGAGTGCTTCGTGGCGCTCGGGGTCGATGCCGCGCTCGCCGGCGAGGGTCTCGATCGGATCGCCGGGAACTAGGCGGATCAGGACGAAAGCGAGAAATGTGATCCCGAGAAAGGTCGGGATCACGAGGCTGACGCGGGTGAGGATGAACCTGAGCATGGGCGGGGCGCTCGAGAGGCTGGCTCGCGCCGGTCCCCTTGGCGGTGCAAGGTCGCCGGCTCCGCCCAGCCCAGGTCCTCGATCACTTCATGTCGACGCCGTGGAACGTGTGACGGCCGAACGGGCTGATCTTGAACCCGACGACCTCCTTGCGCATCGGCTTGAGGGCGACGGCATGCGCGATCGTGTACCAGGGCAGCTCCTCGTGGAAGACCTCCTGCGCCTTCCGGTAGAGCAGCGTGCGCTGCTCCGGGTCGCTGATGCTCTTGGCCTTGGTCACCAGGTCGTCAAACTCTTTCTGGCAGAACTTGGCGATGTTGCTGCCGCTCGCGCCCTTTGCCGAGGCGCAGCCGAGCAAGGTGTGCAAGAAGTTGTCGGGATCGCCGTTGTCGCCGGTCCAGCCGAGCTGCGCCATCATATGCTCGCCGGCCTGCGCACGCTTCCGGTACTCACCCCACTCGAAGCTCTTGATCTCGGCCTTGACGCCGATCTTGGCGAGGTCGGCCTGCATCAGCTCGGCGATCCGGCGGGCGTTGGGATTGTAGGGCCGCTGCACCGGCATCGCCCAGAGGTCGGTCTCGAAGCCGTTCGGGAAGCCCGCTTCCGCCAGCAGCTTCTTGGCCGCCGCTGCATCATAGGGGATCTCCTTGATGTCGTCGTTGTAGGACCACATGGTCGGTGGGATCGGGTTCTTCGCCGCCACGCCGGTGCTGAGATACACGCCGTCGATGATCGCCTTCTTGTTGATGCCCATGACCAGCGCCTTGCGCACCCGCTTGTCATCGAACGGCTTCTTGGTGGTGTTGAAGGCGAGATAGCCGACGTTGAGGCCCGGCTGCTCGAGCACCTGGATGTTCGCGTCCTTGCGCATGGCGTCGAGATCGGCCGGATTGGGGTATGTCATCAAGTGGCATTCGCCCTTCTGCAGCTTGGCCCAGCGTACCGAGGCGTCGGGCGTGATGGCGAACACGAGATCGTCGATCGCCGCCTTGCCGCCCCAGTACTCCGGAAACGCCTTGTAGCGGATCAGCGCGTCCTTCTGGTACTGGACGAGGTAATAAGGGCCGGTACCGATTGGCTCCTGGTCGATCCTCTCAGGCGTCCCCGCCTTCAGCATCTTGTCTGCATATTCCTTCGATTGGACGCCTGCGTACTCCATCGCGAGGTCGGACAGGAACGGCGCCTCGGGCTCGTTGAGCGTGATGCGGACCGTGTAGTCGTCAACCTTCTCCACCGACTTCAACAGCTTCGGCATGTTCATGTCGCCGAAGTAGGAGTGGTTGGAGCTCGTCACCTTGAAGTAGGGGTGATCGCTCTTCCACTGGCGCTCGATCATGAAAAGGATGTCGTCGGCGTTGGCATCGCGCGTCGGCTTGTAGTCCTTGCTCGAATGCCACTTCACGCCCTTGCGTAGATGGAAGGTGTAGACCGTGCCGTCCTTGGAGATCTCCCAGCGCTCGGCGAGGCCGGGGACGACCTTGGTTCCGCCGCGCTCGAAGTCGACGAGACGGCTGTAGATCTGGCTATTGGCGTCGAATGACGTTCCGGTCGTGTTGACGCCCGGGTAGAAGTTCTCCGGGCTTCCCTCGGAGCAGTACACCAGCGTCTTGGCTCCAGCCGTATTGGCCGCCAAGAGCACAACGGCGCAAACGGCACCGAACTGCGCTGAGCGTTTCATGTGGGAGGTCCTCTTGCGTGTGCGGCCGGATCGGCCCGCATTGGAGGCTATGCCTCGCTTCACAGAAGTGTCAATTCACCGTTTAGATAGACCGAGACCAAGAACCCGGCACGCTGCCCCTTCACTGTTCAGGGAACCACTCCATGACCCAGTCGAGCCTCGCCAACCCGCTGCGCCTGCCAGCCCTCGATCCGGAAAGCGTCTCAGCGAGATCGGGCTCGGGCTACCCGGAGCCCTACCGCACTGCGGTGGAGGCGCGCTCGTTCCGGCGGCTCGGTGATGCGCTGGGGCTCAAGAACTTCGGCGTCAACCTGGTGCGGCTGCCGCCAGGCGCCGCCTCCTCGCAGCGCCACTGGCACGCCGAGGAGGATGAGTTCGTCTACATGGTCGAGGGCGAGGCCGAGCTCATTACCGACGCCGGGCCGCAGACGCTGCGCGCCGGCATGTGCGC